>PLIG01000125.1 GCA_003139255.1 Acidimicrobiaceae bacterium
TATCGTCGGCGACCTGGTCTGTGGCTGCGCCCTCGCCCGCCGGGCTCCTTCGTGTTTCGGTGTAAGTCCCCCTCATGGGAAGAGACATCGGCCACTCTGGCGGCCACGTTTAGTGTTTTGCCTTGGCCACGCAGCGTGAGGAAGACGAGACCGAAGTGGCACCGCTGGTTGCAGGTGGCAATGACAACAGGCAGCTTCCACCGTCGTTACGCTCGGGCCGGACCCAGCACGAGCCGATAGGCGGCTAGGGCACGAGCGGAGCGATACGCAAGCGGCTCGGGGGGGGCTTCGAGGGTGTGAAGTGCTTCGCGACCTGTTGGGGAGCACGCTTCGCTCGCCGGGGCATGTGGGACCGTGACTGGGCCTGGCATTTAGGCAGCTAGGTGCAGCTCGCCTCGCAGGACCGCGTGTACCACGTGGACAAGTCCCCTCTCCGACACGAGCGATCTTTGACGGTCAGCGTTCGCACTCGTCCAACCCGATATCGGCTGAGTTGTTGACAGATCAGGCGGAGACCGATGTTTGGGTCCCGTGGGTCTTACAGCTCGACTTCAAAACACCTCAGGCGGGACGTCGGACCAGGACGCGCCGTTCCACCGCCGCCTTCCGGTCCAGCTCTGACCGTCCCAATAGGCCTGATCGTTGAGATGGCCTTCCACCGGGTACCAGCCGGGTTCTTCTACGTTGCTTGGCAGCGAAATCGCTTCATATGCCGGTATACCAACGGAACTCTGTCCCCCTTGCTGATGCACCGCAACGGGGATCGCGCGCTTGCCGTGTTCGGAGCTGTCGCTGAATAGGCCACTCCGCAAATGCGAACACCAAGAAGAACACCCAAGCGAGTAGCCCACACAGGAAGTCGACAACCAACAGGCCGACGTTGATGCTCCTTGCGTCGAAATTGAACACGCCCCCCGTTAGCGACGTCCTCGCCTCGCTGACGAAGAAAGCGAAGGTGATGACGACCATCACGATCGGGGACAACGGCAGACCAAGAGGCCCTTCTCACCAAGGCTCAAGCCGCCAATGGCCCTTGGTACGAGAACGTGCAGGTCGGTTCTCCGACACCCGCTCTTACCAGGTACAACGCCGTGCTGGCCGCCCGCCGACGGTGGGCTCTCCTGGTCGTCGACCGTTCTACTTGGTGCCGAAGATCCGCTGCAACAATAACGTGTCCTGCACGCTCTGAATCTTCACAACCTTGCCATCCCGGTAGGTTAAAACGTCCACTCGGTCACTTGACTCGCCGGCAATAGTCGTGTGGATGAGCACCACGACCCGTTCCTCATCACCGAGGAAGTGCTCGGGCATTATGGTGAGCGACTTCTCCGCCAGCTTCTTCCAAAAAGCGCCCAGCTCTTCCTTGCCATGGTAGGTACCGCTCACTGCGCTGTTACCGGGGACGACCCACTCGACGTCGTCGGCCATACTGTCCATGGCCGCCGCGGGGTCACCCCAAGAGAACGCCGCATAACCCGCCTTCGCCGACCCAATATTCTCCTCTGCAGTCATGTATCTATCCCCCCTCTAGCGTCCACCCACACTTTGACAGACGCCATAGAGTCATAGCACTCAGCTTCCGCATGGCTAGGGCCAACGGTCGGTGCATGGTCCCGCTCATGATGACCGGTGCTGCTGACCACCACCGACAAGTGGTTCCTGGTCTGGCTCGGCCACCAGAGAAGCTCTAACCGAGCAGGTCCTGGGCGCCCCTGAACGCCGTTCATGAAGGGGCGGATCACCAGGGCTCAAGCCGCCAATGGTTCTTGGTACGAGAACGTGCAGGTCGGTTCTCCGACACTCGACGAAATACCTCGTCCGAGCGATTCTGGGACTGGGGTCTCCGAGGCGTGCTCAAGACCTCGCCTACCGGCGACGATGCCTAGTAGATGGGAGATAACCGCCGACTGCCTACAACCGCGTCTTGGCCAAGATAGTGGACGTCTCCGACGAGATGACGCCCCACGAATCCCTCCCCGCACGCGAGGAGTCGGTGGACACGGATCCGCAGCTGTCGTATCAACCGCGCCGACTCCATCAAGCCCTGCGGGCACGAGAACAGCTTCTGCACCGTTTGGCCGAGGCCGTCCCGCTGGGGGTCCTGCACGTCGACGCCCAAGGTCGCATCGTCTACAGCAACCACATGCTGCACACCATCCTGGGCGCTGCTCGGGTCGCCACCGTCGAGGAGCAGCTCTGCATGGTTCTTGCCGAGGACAGGGAACTGGTGGAGGGGGCCCTCGAGGCAGTGCTTCAAAACGGGCTCGACAATGACATCGAGATGCGCCTGGAGACATCGGACGAGCACGGCGCCAAGAACGTACGTGAGTGCACCATGAGCCTTCGAGCACTCACCGGAGACACTGGAGAGGTCACTGGAGCCATCGCATGTGTAGCGGACGTCACCGAGAGTGTTCGCATGCGAGAGGAGTTGCGCATCCGAGCCACGTTTGACGACGTCACCCAGTGTCACAACAGGGCATCGACCATGGAGTCGCTTGAGATGACACTGGCCGCTTCGGACGAAAGGAGCGGACCCGCCGTCATCTTCGTCGATCTCGACCGTTTCAAGGAGATCAACGAGCAGTTGGGTCATGCCGCAGGCGATGCGCTGCTCGAGATCGTGGCCAAGCGTCTCCTTCGCGCCATACGGAGCGAGGACCTGGTGGGGCGGATGGGAAGCGACGAGTTCCTGATCGTTTGCCCGGGAATCACCACTGCCGCGCAAGCCATGCGCGCAGCGACGCGAGTGGCCGACACGCTTCGGCATCAGGTCCGGCTCAAGACGACGCACGTATCGTGCCAGGCAAGCGTCGGAGTGGCCTGGTCTGGCGGGCCCGAAGCCGACGCAGGTACGCTCGTGAACCAGGCTGACGCGGCGATGCACGAGGCGAAGCAACGGGAGTCCGAGCGCCCCGTCCTGTACACGGCATCCCGGCGGGGGGCGATTGATCAGAACCCAATGGCACTCCTTGATTCGTCATATCGCTGAAGACGCCAGTTGGAGAGCCCAGGCATCCCCTCTCCGACACCGCCGCTCACCAGGACTCAAGTCGCCAGTGACGCTTGGTACGAGATCGTGCAAGTCGGTTCGCCGACACTGCCTACTCCCAGGGTTCCACCCGCCAGTCGCAGATTGTTGGTGTTGGAGACCGTTCTACTTGGTGCCGAAGATCCGCTGCGAAAATAACGTGTCCAGCACGGCCTGACCCTTCACAACCTTGCCATCCCGGTAGGTTAAAATGTCCACCTGGTCACTTGACTCGCCGGCAACAGTCGCGCGGAGGAGCACCATGACCCGTTCCTCATCACCGAGGAAGTGCTCGGGCTCAACGGTGTACGACTTCTCCGCCAGCTTCATCCAAAGGGCGCGTACCCCTTCCTTGCCATGGTAGGTACCGCTCACCGCGCTGTTGCCGGGGACGACCCACTCGACGTCGTCGGCCATATTGTCCATCGCCGCCGCGGGGTCACCCCAAGAAAACGCCGCATAACCCGCCTTCGCCGACGCCATAATCTGCTCTGCATTCTGCTCTGCATTCTGCTCTGCAGCCACGTATCTGTCCCCTTCTAGCGTGCACCCACACTCTAAGACGCCATAGAGTCATAGCACTCAGCTTCCGCATGGCGAGGGCCAACGGTCGGCGCATGGTCCCGGTCATGATGAGCAGTGCTGCTGACCACCACCGACGAGTGGTTTCCTGGCCTGGCTCGGCCGCCTCTGACCGGAGCAGGTCCTGGGTGCGCTCAAACAATGGTTATGGATGGATCACCAGGGCTCAAGCCGCCAAAGCCCCTTGGTACGAGATCGTACAGGTCGGTTCTCCGATACCCTCTCCGACACCGAAAGCAGGGCGTGCCATGGCCCCAAGGCCCGGGCGGAGGTTCAGCCCGTGATCTGGGAGTTGGAGATCGTGGAGGTGATCGGCGGCGCGCTCACGAGGACGTGCTTGCCCCACTTGGAGAACACGGTCGTCTCCTTCGCGCCGCCCGAGGTGGTCGCTGTCTCTTCGACCGGCAGGGTCGCCCCCCGGGCCGAGACGGTGAGGGTGTTCGAGATCTTTGGCGAGGAGCTCGTGGCCGCGGTCGTCCACTTGAGGACATACAGCTTGGCACCCTTGGTGACGTGGGTGGACAGCTTCGTACCCTCGGCCTTCGGGATCACAGCCGTGACCGAGGAGATAGTGATGCCGGACTTGAGATCGGTGTACTGGCTCATGCCGGCCTTCCAGGACACCCACTCCTTGCCGATCTCTTTCGCGTCAGCGGAACTCAACCCGAGGATTGTGGTCAACCCAGAGGAGTTCCCGCTGACATAAGCGTAGGTGGGCGTCACCCTGACCGCCAAATGCGCCTTGCCCTTCGAGATGTTCTCCACACCGCTCTCGGTCCCGAAGTCGGCGATTATCTTCTCGGTGCTCGACGACGAGCTGGACTTCGCAGTGATCACCAGGTGGACGCCGGGCTGCTTGGAGATCGCCGCCATTGTGGTCTTTAGTACCGAGCTTGGTACCGAGCTTGTCGTCACGACTCCGGCATACGCCGCCGTGCCGAGGGCCGCCGAAATCACCAGCGCGGTTATGCCGAGCGCGAGCGCGTGGAAGAGGCTGGGAACGCTCCGTTGGACCGAGAGATCCATCTTGCCAACATAGCCGCCCCCGAAAGGGATCCCTTGGGCGGATCAGGCACGGGCCGAAGGTGCTCACGCCCGAGGCGCGACAAAGGACCTCCCAGAACGCCACTCGTCCGCGGCGCGAGCGAGCGCCCCGATTGACGGCTATGGGCGAGGAGAGAGTGCCTTGTCACCAGGGCTCAAGTCGCCAATGGCTCTTGGTACGAGATCGTGCAGGTCGGTTCTCCGACACTCGCTCTGACCTGCGGAAACGCTGGCGACGAGCCTTGCACTTCCGTTGGGTCAACCGGGTCGTGCAACGTGCGTGCAATAGCGGGGCGGGAACCGGAATGCTTTTCAGCGAGAGGAATCGCCAGAAAGAGCTCGCAGAAGCTGAGGCAGCCGGGGAGTCCTTCTGGACATCGAGTTGTGATGCGCGAGCCCGGACACGTATCTGGCAGTCATTCGCCCTGTCTTTCAACAATATCCAGGGCGCAGGGGCTTGGTGACGAAAAGCCATCCGCGCTTCGACGGGGTGCCCCCTCGTGGGGTCAGGTGTCCGCAGTGTCCCGGCTTGGCGCAGCTTGTCGTCGAGTTTCACCCATGCCACCTGCACCACCGTCCCCTGCTTGTTGCCGTTGTGCCACGTAGGTGTGCGTCTTGGGGTCGTACCCCCTGCAGCGTTGCCAGTCACCAAGGGTCATGGCATCGGGGTCTGGTTCGTTGTCGTAACCGAGGTGCCTTCGCTTCCTCGGCTTGGGCGCTCCCTTCGCCTTGTGTAGCTGCGTGGTCATCGGGGCGTCTGGCTCTTGACTGGCCTCGCTATTGGAAAGGACCTGCATCGGTGCCGCACGAACCGCCTCCCTTAGCTGGGCGACGTCTTTGGGTTCTACGGTGGGTTCAAGCTTGGCGAACTGATGCCAAGCATGGGCCAGCCCGGCCTCGCTATTGGGAAAGAACTGCATCGGCCCCGAGTCCTCGCCTCCGGTGGGCCAGATCCCGTACGCCTTGCCGTTGCTCCCGAGCACGTATTGGCTGCCCCTGGCTAGGACGAGCATGCTGTTCATGTCAGTTGATATCGGCCCGGAGTCCATGTTGCTTTACACGGCAGCCGACAGTGGGTGCTCTTCGCCATGGTCCTTTGCCGGACCAAGTGTCAAGCGCGTGTCCCAAAACACCGGCTATGTGCCGGGGACCCGGTGGGCTGTTACCAGGGCTCAAGCCGCCAATGGCTTTTGGTACGAGATCGTGCAGGTCGGTTCTCCGTCACCCTCTCCGACACCATTTCTCCGGCACCAACAATCTGCGACTGGCGAGTAAACCCTGGGAGTAGGCAGTGTCGGCAGTGGGGTTCGGGCAGCAAAGGTCGTCTATGGCCGCCCAAGGACGACGACGCAGCTCCGAAGGTTCCCGCAGCGAGATGGCCCGACGGGCCTTGTGTTTCGGCGTCGGGGTTGGCGCAGAACCGTTCCGCTATGCCGAAGGCGACTCAGGGGCGGGAGGGGCTTGAAGCGGTTCGGGTCCTCTCGGCGGGCGATTCCTCATTTTACGGAAGGCACTCACGGTGGTGCTGTCGTCCTTGGAAACAACGGGAAAGACCTGCTGTTCGTACTCCTTGGTTTTCCGCCACTCTTGAGTCACCTCGACTTCGCCGTGTTTCCAAATCCTTGATTGGTAGTCATAAAGAGATTGTCCCGGGCGCACATTGAGAACGATTTCGCCAGGACCAGCGGTGTTCAGCATCCGGACAGCGCCAACGACCGGCGGACCAACGATAGTCAAATCTCCACCAATAGTGGCTGGATAGGTGGGACCGCCATCGATGCCAACAGCAAAACCCACGCCTGCGGGAAAGTTCTGAGAATTGAGGCGGAGATCGGGCAAGATCAGTTCGCCAAAAAATACGCGCTGTTGCCGTGCATACTCGACGACATTGCGGAGGACAGTGGCTTTCAAAGAAGCATCACCGGTTGTGACCCAGAAGGCAAGGAATCCATCACCAGTGAACTTGTCGAACCACCCGCCGCAGCTGCGGGTCGCGATCTGGATGGCGGTTACGAACCGGTTGATAATTTGCGCATATACTTGAAAGGACACCGCCTCTTTCATCAAAGAGGTTGATCTTCTCATGTCGCCGGCGATCACGATAGCGTCAATAGAAGCTCCATTCTGCAATGCTTTACTAACGGCTTCCTTCTGTTGGTAATCGATAGGCGTCGGGCCGTGGCCGTCTAACAGTTCATCAAGACCACCTGGTTGATCAGAATGGTCGCCACTGCCGTGTCCGGATTCCGGACCAGCATCTCTAATGGTCGTGGTCAATCACCCCCCTGACCTATCTGTACGGGGAAGACATGGGCACAAACCAATCGTAATGTGACAGAGCGAGGCTGGTCTTTGCACGCCAGGTCCCCGCCCGCTGCGCCCTTCGCTTGCCCCTCGGCCCCAGGTGCTCGGCGCCTCCGGCGCCTCCGTCCGGCTGGCTGGCTGGCTCGGTGTCCGCGTTTCCCGCCCCCGCTGTCCGTGCCTGTAGGTGCTTTGTGTCCTCGGTCTTTGTCACCGCACACGTCCCCCCGAGCGATACCAGTGAGGAGTGGTGAGGGTCGGGCAGGGAGCGCACGCAACCCGGCATTGCGTGTGGCGTGACCGGTCTCGGCTGTCCGTCCAAGGCGTTCGATCGCAGGTGTTTTCGTGTACTGCAGGAGCCGAGCACCAGGCCCGCACCTAGACAACGGGTTAGGTGATAGACGCGCGCGAAACGCCGCATGGCACAGTTCCGGCGCGCCTGTCCCTAAGCTAAACGGCCTCTTAAAGACTAGGAGTAGTACAAGCAGCCAGGCACCCCCCCCGATCGCTGCCCACAACAGGATCGAGCGGTGAGTTCGGCCTCTGTGAAGCACTCGCCTTCGCACTCAACGCTTGTGATTGTGATGCCGTCGTCGATGGAACCGTCATGGTGGTTTGGAGCATTTGGTGTCGTGGTTAGACTCCGTAGCCGGTTCTGAATGATGTTCTAGGCCGCGGATGTTCGTGATCCGTTCTATCGTTTGGCTCCAGCCGCGATAGAACCTACATGCCATCGGGCGGGTGCGGTCCCTGCAACACAACACCGCAAGCTACGTCGATAGTCACGCTGTGCCTGAGACGCCGGTCGGACCCAGGTCGGAGANNTCAGTCGGTTTTTACACCAGTCGCGGGACGCCACCCGGTCGGACCCAGGTCGGAGAGTGCTGGCCTCGGAGAACTGAGGCGAGTCTCATTGACCCCGATAGTGGGACTGACTCGACACTCTTAACCATTGCCCAATTCCGATGCTCAATGGTTCCCCAATTCCGACAACGAGCCGTTGACTCGTCTCCGAAAGGATGACACTGTGCCCGGAACTCACAACTCCCCCCGGAGGACATAGATGAAGACAACAAGGTTCATGAAGATCGCGTTCGGGACCGGTGCAGCGCTCGTGCTCCTCATGGTCGCCCCGGCAACCGCGGCGTTTGCCTCGAATGGGCCCGGAGCTTTCGGTCCTTTCGGTCACAAGGGCTCGCATGGACACGGAGGTCCCGGTTCTGATCGCGGGGCCGCGGTGGTGTCGCTTGAGTCGGGCCCCTATGGCCCGGTGCTAGTGGTCGGGGGAGCGGGTGCTGGGTACGTGCCGGCTGATCCGACGACGACGCCGCCGACACCGGCGGGCTACAACTACCCGACCGGCTCGTCGCTCTACTTCGCCACCATTGACCCACCGGCGCATGAGCAGGGCTTCGGCCATCGCTACCAGGCGGGGTGCACAACGACTCTGGTGACGGGCACCGCGGAAGGCACCCTTTCGTGCACCGGCTCGGAAACGGACCCGACCGCCGACTGGCCGGCGTTCACCACTGACGGGCCGCCGGTGGCCGGTCCGGGCGTGAATCGGTGGCTGCTCGGTTCGGTGTACCGTGCCGATCTCGGTGCCTACCAGGTGACGTATGCCGGTCACCCCCTCTATCTCTTCGACCCAGGCCCCGACTCGTTCTTCGGCGCGAACTTCTTCGAGTCGGTGCTGCCGCTGCCGCCATGGCAAACGGCGTGGTATCTGATCTCTCCCGACGGGTTGGCCGCGCCCGGCCCCGCCAACTTGGAGACCGAAGCACCCAACGCCGCAACCGCCTACACGTCGACGGCGTTGGCCGCGGAGATGCTCCCGAACGCCGTACCCGGGGGAGCGGCGATCACCGTCTACTCCTTCAGCGGCGACAGCCGCTGGCAGAGCCGTTGCGTCGGAGCATGTGCGATGGACTTCATCCCCGTGGTCACGAGCGGAGCACCGACAATCGCGGCGGGAGTCAATGCGAATGACGTGGGAGTGATCGTTCGGCCCGATGGCTCGCATCAGGTCACTTACAACAGTCACCCGCTCTACATCTACAGCCAAGAGCAGCCACTGGTTGGGTCGGGCGGCCTGGTGACGACGGGCAGCGCGGGTAACGGCAATGGGATTCATGCCTTCGGCGGTTCTTTCAGTGTGGTGAGCCCGTAGGCGTTGTCCTTGTACAGGACGCGCCCCGCCAATGGCGGGGNNCACCCCCGCCGCGGCGGGGGTGGTTGCGCGTCCAAGACCTCTCTCGAAGTTGCCCGCCCAGAGCCAACCAGGGGCAGCCTTGTAAGGCCGTGCTCCGGCTCCCGACTCCGCCGAAGCGGCCCAGGCCGAGAAAGAGGGCGCTGAAAGCGTTCATCGTAAAGCGCCTGTCGAAGGTGAGAGCATTGCGAATAAACGGGTGCTCACACGCGGGCCACGAAGAAGCGCGCTACCGCCAAGCGCGCTCCTGCACGCAGATGGGCTGCGAAGAAGGTTGCACGGTAGCCATACCCAGGGGTCGCCACAACGCTGCACAAATGCGGTTGATGAGGTATGCCGCTGTCACGGTGAAGCGATGATCCGAAGCCTGCCTGGGCAGGTTCTCCGAGTCCTTCCAATGGCCATGACTCGCGGGCACGGCCACAATGGGGGGTCCATGGCGGCCAAGCTGATTTCTCTTCGCTACGCGGGCACCCGTTCCGTCTGCGCCCTCGAACTCCCTGTAGGCACGAAGGCATGGTGGGACAGCCAGGCGCGAACCATCACCTGTGTCGGCTGCAAACCCACCGTCGCTGGCGGAACCATCCAAGCCACCACACCTGTGCCTGGCACGTGCCAGTGGCACCCGGCTGGGTCACGAGGCGTGGGCGGCCTTGAGGCCCCGCCGGTCGCGTTCACAGGAGGCGCCGCGAATCCTCACAGTCTTCTGACAGGAACGGGTGGCCATAATGGCTTGCGGATTGTGGCGAATCCCCTGCGAGGGGCAGCGAAAGGAAAGAGAGTCGCGCCCATGGTCTCAATCGGTTATGTCTGGCA
>PLIG01000148.1:0-12520 GCA_003139255.1 Acidimicrobiaceae bacterium
CGGTGGATCGAGGCTTAGAGGCCGCGCGGATAGGCGCTGATCTGGGCATTCATTCGAAAGCGACGCCTCTCGCCTCGGTAATCAGGTTGTCCGCGGATGGGCAGCGCGTTGTACATCGCCTATCCGCGCATCCTCTTCGTCATTAGTGGCTCTCCCCGTTGAAGTGCAGCGGCTTGCTGCAAGGCGCGTGCGACGGCTGATCCGACGTTTCAAACTGGCGGGATCCTAGGAGCGACAATACCCAAGTGGTTGACGATTGCTGTCGTGAAGTCTGACGTGGCCTCGGGGCTGGTCACGTCCCTGATCGAGTCGGATCGACGACACCACCAGCATCCCGAATGAGCATCTACACCTCATCCCACGGCAGGGGGGATGATCTTCGCAAACTCGTAGTAGACCGACTTGGGAAAGAACAAGCTTCCTAATCGGTCAACCAACTGTCCAAGGGGAATAGTAATAGCCCAAAGTGGGAACCACACCGCCGGTGTCTGGAGGATTATCGGATCGGTAAAGAGTACTGCTGTATGAATCACCCGTGTTAACCATGAATCTCGCCAACTCCCGATGCTCACCTGGGTCGACGATCGTTTGCCGCTCCGGAACAACGCGTAGAGCTCCAAATGTTGGATGAATCCCTTCTGACGCGTCTTCGTCAGTCGGAAACCGTATTGCGTGACAAGGGTAGGAAGATCGTCACCCCGAAAGATACGTACATGGTGGATTTCCTCGAAGTAGGTCGGCCGAATCCTGAGGAGCCATCCCTCCGACTTTTCCGCAGGAACGTTGACAACAAAGGTTCCACCATCTCGAAGAACGCGATGCACTTCAGATACGACGGCGTCAACGTCGTCTACGTGTTCCAAAACGTCTAGCGCATAGCATTCATCGAATTCGCAATCCTCAAACTCCATTTGTGACATATCCATAACCTGGAAGTCACAGTGAGGGTAGCGCCTGCGAGCTATTGCGATGTTTTCGGCTGACACGTCTACACCCACCGTTATCTTGCGACGGCTGAGTACGGATACATTGAATCCGTGACCACAACCAATCTCAAGAACCCTGGAGTGGGTTGAAGACACGTTTAGCTCCGATCCTTCACGTCCGCTCCATAACCTGACTTTCGCACGTGGAGCCGACCGGCCTCAGGATTCACCACCAGGCGATGCCTTGGTCCGTCACCACCAGCTCCTTCGTTTTCGCGAGACTGTTCGACGGTAACGGCGTCGCGCCGCGTCGCCCACGACGAGGGATACGAAGCCGCCGACCCCGATGCCTGTGGCCAGCTCGACCCCGGTGACGATCCCGGCGAGGGCATAGTGGGGGTCGCTTGCACCAAGTGGCTTCGAACCGATCCAACCGTTCACCAACCCGTCGACCAGGACATGGGTGCTGTCGGAAGGACCTTCCCACTGGGACGAGTACGACACGCTGTCGGTGATGAATGGCGGGTCCTGGGAAGTGGCGGGCTCAGCCAGCACGGCCAATTCGGAATCGGTGGTAGGCAAGTCGTGCACCTGCACGTCCGCATAGTCGTCGACGGTGCGGGGGGCACCGCTGGGTCCGTCTCCATACAGGAACAGGCTGAGGCTCCGTGTGCCCACGGCAGGCTTTACCACGGTGGAGTACGTAGTCCATCCGCTCGTTGAAGGGAGCACCGATGTCGACGCGCACTGGCTCTGGCCAAACGAGGACACCTCGTAAAGGCATAGCCGGGGCGGAGCGCCCTCTACGTGGCGAACCGCCATGTAGACCAGCACAGGCCCGGACCTCCACGACAGAGGCGCCGACTCGCATGCGCTATCGGTCTCGGCGGACAGTGCGAGGTACGGCGAACCCCGCGGGCCACCATTCGCGTTTACAAAGGCTCCGATTGGTGCCTTTGGCCCTAGGCCCTCTGCGTTGTCACAGTTGCCGACCGGTTCCCACGTACCGCCGGCGAACGTTCCGTCAGCGAGAAGGTTCTGACCCAAGGGTGCCGAAACGAGCAATCTGGTACTGCCAGCCGACGTCCGCTTTCGGAACTGCACTTCTCCCAACGTGACGGCGCTCGAGAGAGGGACGAGCTGACGTGCCCCAGAGCCTGATAGCGAAGCGATGTCGTATCTGCGATGAGCCGGTAACGTCACCGAGGTGGTGAGCGTGCCCCTTTGGAGGGACCAATTGTCGAGCTGTGTCATAGCGAGGATCCCGGGGCGGGGGGCACTCGTCACGAGCCCGCTTCCCGATGGGAGGAGCGAAAGCAGCCCGAGATCCGGGGTACGTGAGTTCACTGTCACCAAGTGCGCCAGCTGTCCCAGCGGACGCAGGAAGGCGAACAGGTCGAGCGGCCCGGTCTGAGCGACGAGCCGAACGTCCGGGTCGGCGACCAGAGCAGAGGCGAGCGTTGCCGGGTTGGCGATATCGCGGCTCTGAAAACGGTACTCGATGTCGCCGCGGACCAGGAAGTCTCGGGTGTCAAGTACCTGCGCCACAGCCATGACCTGTCGCCAATCGTGGGCAAGCAAACTCTGCTGGAGGAGCCCGACAGCGCGGAGGAGTTGGCTGGAAGCCGGACTGTAACCCTGACCGGTAGGGTCGACGACGTTGCGCGAGATCATGTCGGTGATGAAGCCGTCGGCGCCGTAGTACCAGGTGTAGGGCATCTGATAGAAATCGTCCTCGGGAAGCACGAGCAGGTTTCCTGGTGGGGCGTCGTGGTCGACGAACGTCGCCATCGTCTCCCAGTACCCGGGTACGGCAACGTGGTCGGACGGGAATCCCGAGCGCGCTCCCGGTATGAGTGCACCGGTCATCAAGGGTAGGCCTGGCAACACCAGGACGGCGATGCCGACGATCGGCGCCAGCGGGAAGCGTCGACGCGCACGGGCTCCAGCATCGACCGCGCCGCGGATTTCACCCTCCGCTGTGGCCCCGAAGTTCGAAGTGGCGCCCTCCAGGCCGACAGCGATGAGAACCGCATAAGCCAGCGAGGTGCCAAACAGGAAACGGCCCGGGTCCTGGAGAAGCCAGCCGTACGGTAGTGAGTAGAGCAGGTTGAAGATGAACGCTCCGGGGAAACGGGTTCCGGTCGACAAGAGCACGAGCGCTAGTGCTACGGCGCTGGACGCGGCGATCAACCGGAGTCGGCGGGTGTCGCGGCCTGCGACTCGAAGACCACCGAGCCCGAGCGAGGCGAACGCGGCAACCGGGAGCAGGTACTTGACGAACACGAGTGGGAATTGCTGGTACCAGTGGGCGTACGGAAAGTACGCCGGGTAGGCCCAGGCCCAGGAGTTGTTCAACCAAAAGCCGTTGGCGAGCGTGGCCCGACCCTCGGTCCACGTCCACGTCAACCCCGCCCCGACCTGTGCTGCTCCCGTGGTGACGAGCTGAATGACGTATGGCACCATCCAGTAGGCCGAAGCAGCCACTAGCACCCCGATGCCGAGCGCAGTGCGGCGGAGAGCAGTAAACAGCAGCCCTCTCCCGTAAAGCCACGCCACCAGCAGCGGGCCCACGAGCAGCGCGGCTACGCAGGGGAGCACCATCGGTGGGTTTTCCGCCACCAGACCGAGGATGGCCGCCGCCGGCAACATCGCAACCAAGCACCACCGCAACTGCCGGGCACGGGCCGTCACGACAACCCAGCCTGCCAAAGCCGGGACCAGTGCCATCCCTGCCAGGTACACGCCGCTGGCTCCGGCAGTGGCGACGACGTAGGAGCTGAATGCGTATACGAGCCCGCCACCGACCGCTGGCAGTGTTCCGAACTCAAGTGCGGTGAGGAGTCCCACCGCGCCCGCACCAACCCCGACGAACAGCCCGGTCAAGAAGACTCGCTGGGCCAGTGCCCCTGAACCGCCGAGCGCGTGGACGGTCGCGTCAATGACCGCCCATGGCAAGGCCATGGCCCCGATCCCGGGGCCGCCGAGGTTAGACCCGTTCCACGTCCACGGGCTGAACACGTGGGCCAGCCACGCCGTGCCGACCGGGGGTATGAGGTCGCCGCCGCCGATGGCGCCCCCACCCGCGAACCACGACTGCGCAGCGACGGCCGTAACCACGACCACGATCGCCATGCGAAGCATCCACCGCGGGGACGCACGGCCCCGACCCAGCCACGATGGAACATCGGCGAACGCCGATACCGCCTGATGAGGTGTCGCGATGGCTGACGTGCCGCCGACGCCAACTACGGGAAGCTGTGAGCAACGGCGTCGATTATTCCAAGTCGTGATGGCCGATGTGCTGTGGATGCCAACCAAGACGTCCTTCGGCCTCAACGGACCCACGTGAGCGGCGTCGGCGAGTGCGCCGACGGTCGCGATCGCAAAGCAGATGAAGGCAATCCCGGCGGTCCGTCCCTCCCACACCGTCGCGCCGATCTGGGAGAGCGGGGCAACGGCGATGAGCGCGGCGATCCCGGCAACGCTCCAGGCCCGGCGGTCGCACGCCACGCCGATCGGCCCGAGGACCCGCCGCCAGGCGACCGCAACATCAGCTCGTGCGTCGCGGGCAGCCTGCTGCGCGGTGGCCACCAAGCCCTCCTTGGCAGTGATGAGCAAGGTGTCTGCGACCTCGGGCCACGGCGCCACGCCATCGCACCGGACCGGGGGCAGGTCGCCGCCGGTCCAGCGGGGGAGGTGCTCGACCAGCACATCGGCCAGTGCCCCCGGTTCCGGGGCAACCAGCAGGCCGCCCGAGGCGGACACCGAGTCGCGCAAGCCGGCCACGTCGTAGGCGACGGTCGGGGTGCCGACCTGAGCTGCTTCCGACACATTGAGGCCCCAGCCCTCACGGACCGACGTGGCCACCAGCGCGTGAGCACGAGCGAGCCGCTCGATCTTGTCGTTCTCGCTGAGCCGTCCGAGGAAGGTCACGCCTTCCGGAGCGCGACGTCGGAGCTCCTCCTCGAGTGGACCGGTGCCGATCATCCACAGTTGGGCGTCGGCGAGCCGTCGGCGCACCGACTGGAACGCAGCGATCACGTCAACGGGTCGCTTGTTGGAGGCGAGGCGTCCGACGAAGATCATCGTGGGCACGCATTCGCGCTCGACAGCGGGCCGTTCGACCGGGCCCTGCCCCTCGGGGACGACCCAGATGTTCGTCAGTCCGTACGACTGAAGCGAAGCGCGGCTCGACTCGGACACCGTGAGGACGGGGATGTCCCTGAGCCGCCGCAACCATCGCGGCTCGAACCAGAACCGTCCCAACAAGGCTACCGGCCACGACATCTCGTGGAACCACACCTCGCGGGCCACCTGATGGACCACGGCGACCACGGGCGTTCCTGCTGCCCAACCGGCGGCGCCGAACGGCCGGGTATTGACTTCGTCGACGACCAGATCGAATTGGCCCCGTCCCTGGCGCTCGAAGAACCGCCGCGCCTGGCGGTACACGGTATAGCGGCCGCCGCGCCGGACGATGTGGACGCCGTCCACCACCTCCAGCGAGGGTCGTCCCGCCACCGCGCTGGTGTACCAAGTCACGTGGTGACCACTGCGCACCCATTCGCTGGCCACGGCGTGCGTGTACACCTCGGCCCCTCCGGCTTGGGGGTGGGCCAGGTCCCGCCAATTGCACACCAGGATGCGGAGCGGCTCTCCTGCCTGCAAACGGGCCAGCCCGTCGCGCGGGCCGTCGGGTAACACCAGCGGAGGGTCGTAGAAGCGCAGCACTTGCAGCCGGTAGAAGGTCGCCAGCGTGTCCTGCAGCATCCGCCACACGATTCGAAGCGAGATGGTGCTCGTGAAGCGCTCGCCGATCTCGACGGGCAGCTCCGCCGTCTGACGGTACCCGAGCCGGTGGGCGACGGCGAGCAGCTCCAGGTCGAACGCGAACCGCTTCTCGACCATCCGTGGCAGGACCTCGGCCAGCACGTCCCGGCGGACGAGCTTGACGCCCGTCTGCGTGTCACGAACCCGCAGACCAAACAGTGTCCGGGTCAGGAGCTGGTAGGCGAAAGAGTAGAGCCGCCGTGCAGCCGGGTAGGCGATCCGAGAGCCGGGATGGCGCTTGCTTCCGACGACCATGTCCGGTTGCTGGTTGCGAGCCAGCTCCACGAATCCGGTGAGTACCCCCGCTGGGATATCGCCGTCACCATCGATGAACCCGAGATACCGCCCACGCCCGTGGGCGAGTCCGATCCGCAGCGCCTCGCCCTTGCCGCGGTTGTCGGCGAATACGATCGGCCGGATCAGCGAAGAGGGCAGATCGCCGAGGGCCTGCTCGCTGCCGTCGGTCGAGCCGTCGGACACCGGCACCACTTCGAAGCTGGCGCCGGTCACGGCCAGCACCTCGCAGACACTGGACAGGTGAGCCCGCAGGCGTTCGGGACCGACGTTGTGGAACGGCACGACGACGGTCAGGTCGAGATCAGCCTCCTCCAACATCGCGGCAACTCGGGGGAGCGACGACGTCTCCTCGGCGAACGAGCGGAGAACCGATACCACCGTGGGCACCCCCAGCCCGATGAGGAACGCCACGCTCGCCGCCAGCATGTCGAGGGCGAGCACCACGATGCTCCCGTGGAAGAGCGCTGCCAGCACGGCCGCGAACACACACGTTGGCCAAGCGCTCAACGCCAGGCGGGACCGGCGGGCCACCTGGTAGTACACGAGGCAGGTGGCGACCGCGATGGCGGCGTCGGCGAGGGCGACGATCCCGACGGCCGATGCCGACCGTGCGTACGCAGCTCCGAAGAGCAGGTCCACGGTCGTCGACGGGAGGAGGACGATGGCCCCCGCGGCCCCGAAGCTCACCAGCGCGACCAGCACGACGCATCGCGCCAACACACGACGCGCCGCGGGACCCACACCGCCGATCGCAGCCAGCTGAGGGAAGTAGACCACGGTGATAGCCGCTGGCAGGAACAGGGCGATCCGCCCCGCCGTGGTGGCGGCAGCGAAGTAGCCGGCCGCGAGCGCCGCAAGGAAGTGTCTGCCGAGCCAGGTGTCGAGCCCCAATAGCAACGTGGCGCCGGAGAGCGACACCACCGAAAGGGCCGCGTCCTTGCCTCGGGGAACGAAGGTGCCATGCCACCGGAGCTGCGTTCGCAGCGGATACAGGAGAACCAGGCACGACACGGTGCTGCCGATCACGGTGGCGGCTACCCCACCCGTCACACCCAGGCCGAGCTTGACCAAGATGACGCCGAACGCGAGCCGGCCGAGTACCGCGCCGGCCAATTGGCTGATGGCCACCACGTGGAAGCGACGTTGGCCGATGAGCACGCCCTGCAGGACGGCGCCGACGACGGAGAGCAGCAGCCACGGGCCGAGAATCACCGTCGGACGAGGCGACGTTAGGTGGAAGAACCGGTCGATCGTCGGCGTCGCCGCAGTCCACAACAGCACGCCTGCGACCCCGACGATCAGGCTCACTCGGAGGAGCCGGCCCAGCGGCGGTGTGGTTCCCTCCGGCCGCTCTGCCACGCTCTGGGTCACGGTCACCTGCAGCGCCGCAATTGGGACAGTCAACACCGCCGTCACGTTCAAGAGCGCTCCGAGCGCCCCGTACGAAGCCGGGCCGAGCAGGCGGCTGAGGACGACGTGGAAGACGAAGTTCGAAAGATTCACCGCCGTAATGGCCCCGACGAACACGAGGCCGCCGCGCGTGGCGGCGTTCTGCCAAAGTCTGGTGCCGAACAGTCGGAGGCGACCGGCTCGCCCCTGTTCCGACGCCGACTGTGACCACTGCGCGGAAATGGGATGCCTCCTCTATCTTGCCTACGCGCCGGGAATGACCCTGTCCGGAGCGAACGCGCCCAGGATACAAAGCCTCAGGCCGAACTCCAGGCCGTGACCAGGGACATGTTAGGCACGGCCCACCCGAGGGGACCTGGGTCACCCAGCAGGCAAGGAACGTAGCCGGTGACCTCGTTGATGCCGTAGTCGACGTCAAGTTCATCGTCCGCGATCGCGACACGGAGTACGTGGCAAGCTTCGACTAGGTCTTCAAGTCGGAAGGTGCCCATCCTGCGAAACCCATGCCGGGCGCCGAACGCGAACGCCTACGCGGAACGCTTCGTCCGGACCATCAGATTCGAGTGTCTCGACCATATCCTCGTCGTGAACGCAGGTCACCTCGAGCGCATCCTTCAGAACTATGCCCGGCACTACAACAGCCAATGTTCACATCAGGGACTGTCCCAGGAGGTCCCGGCACCCAGGTCGCGTTCCTCACAGTTGGCGACGTCTTCTTCGCAGCCCGTGGACCTCCACCCGCGACGTGTACGTCGACACGACCGGCTCGAAGGGCTGATCCACGAGTACGAGCTCGCCGCATGAGGTCGAATCGAGTTTTCGGACCACACGCGTTGTGGTCTCGACCGAAGAGATCCGAAAGGCCATCGACGAGCCGGTGTCGGCGATCATCGACGCGGTCAAGGTCACCTTGGACAAGACACCCCCCGAGCTCGCCGCCGACATCATGGAGCAGGGAGTCGTACTCACCGGTGGAGGCGCTCTCTTACGCGGGCTCGACGCCCGCCTGCGGGAGGAGACAGACGTGCGGATCGTCGTGGCCCGCGACCCGCTGAGCTGCGTCGTCATTGGCGCCGGACAGTGCCTCGAGGAGTTCGAAACCCTCAAGCGGGTCCTCGTCACCTCCTCTGCCAGGTGATGAGCCTCCGCGCTCCGCGCGTGCAACATTGCGTCTGCTTCCTGCTAAGAATCCGATAACAAGCTTCTAACGCGCGCGACCTTCGTGTAAAGGGATTAGGACGAGCCGGCGTCCTCATCGTCGTCTCCCAGTTCCACGCACTTAGTCCACTGCTGCAGGTGGCAGATCAGCTCGTCCAACTGTCGGTGGCTGGGCTCGTGGTGGGCGTGGCGGCCCCACCCGTGGCGGTCACTCCGGTCAGCGATGGCATCGAGAAGTATGTGTTGACACAGGCTGCCGGGACGGCCGCCGTCATGCTGACGTCGTTCGTGAAAGTCACGGTCAAGGGGTTGTTGGCCTGCCCACTGGCGTTGACGGTAAGGGCGCTCGTGAGGGTGTGGGAGCTTCCGCTCGTGGCCGTCGAGAAGTTCCAGATCACGTCGCTCGGCGTCGAGGCAATGCAGCCCGTCTGGGTCACGCTCAGGGCGCTCGTCGTGTAGCCGGTCGCATAGGTCGTGTTAGTGGGCAGCTGCAAGGCAGTGACCGTGACGGGGTAGGGGTTCGAGTTGCTGATCGTAACAACGACATCGCCATTCCCACCTGGGTACAACAGGTTGCTTGCCGCAGGCGACGCGACAGCGGTGATCGTCAGGTTCGAGACAGTCCCCGACTGCCCTTCGGCACTTGAGCCGGTGTTCAGTTGGATCATCCAGTTCGTTGCCGCGAAGATCCCCCCGCCAGCAAGCAAAGCGCCGACCACCACGGCCAGGGAGGCCAGAAGCCCCACGTAGCCCTGCCGGTCGAATCGACGCGTCGGCTGCCGGCCTACCGGGCTGATCCCAGCGACTGTCTGAAGACCCCTCACATGAAGAGGTATCGGCCACTTTGGCGGCCACGCTTAGTGGTTTTGCCCCAGCCACGTAGCGTCACAAGAATGGCAGCAGGGCCCTCCTCTTACCGCAAGCGACAATAGGCGGCTCACGAGGCTCGTCGTCCAGGAGCTGCTCAGGGCGAACAGGCCGACTACCTCGGCGCCCGGGGCCGCCACAAGGTCGGGCTTCAGCCCGGCAAGAATGGCTGATTGTTGAACTCAGGCGACGTAGAAGAGATCGCTCCTGCGAACTGAGGTTGACCGCGCCTACTACAGCTTCACGGGTAAGACCCATGAGGCGCTCTGCCTTTCTGAATGGGAGGGCACTGCGGAAGGTGTTTATCAGTGAACGGGGTTCACGATTCGAGGAACAGACGTTCGAGGACGAGGATGCGGCCTGCGTCTATTTCTTGAAGCAAATCTTCGAACTCTGCCGACCGAGATAGTGACCGATCTGGAGACCGGCGGACAGCCGGCCACGCCCACGACAGTGTGCGGGAATGTCCTTGGAGGGAGGTGGGAGTGGGGTCCGGGATCTGGCAGCATTTCCAGTCGGGTGCTCGGGCGCGAGGTTGCATGACATTGCAGCGTCAGACGGCTGGGACCTGCGCGATGATGCTCGCCTGTGGGTGAACAGGCCTGTCCGCAATGCGGAGCCCTGTTGAGCTGCGGCAAGGTCCACACTGGGTTCAATAACACCGGGTACGCGTAACGCGATCGTGATGGTGCGCTCCTCGTATGAGACACGTTCGGTCCCCACTACACCGACCTCGTATAGGACAAGCACCCGTGGACGCTCGATAGCACCGAACAGCAGGACGTCGAGAACGAGCTGCGGGCGTCTCCCTGTGGTGGCAGCTTCGGGTTCGACTGCCCATCGAGGTGCCCCCACTGTGCCGCACCTCTGCCAGACCTGCTTTCAGACCGCATCTGCTTTGCAGACTTCCGGCGCCAGTCATGGTCACTACGTACGCGCGCCGGATTCGTTTAGTTCGCAGTGCACCTGGTGCCGGAGGTGTTGAACACTAGGAAGCCGGGAGTAGTGGATCCGACCTTGGCGTTGGCGGAGAGAGTACCCTGCCAGTTCGTACCGATGTAGGCATAAACTTTGTAGTAGTACGTCACGGAGGTCGTGTACGTAATACTGTCGGTGACCGCGGTACCGCTCGGCTGGGTTCCGGCAGCGGAGTACGTTCCGCCACTGGTCGTGGCCTGTTCCACCACGTACGACGTGGCGTTGGTGACGGCGGTCCAGGAGACAACCGCTACTTCGCTGGTCGAGTTCTTGCACGCGGCGGTAATGGAAGCCGTAGCAGGGGGTTTGGTCTTGCTCTGGCCTTCGCCCAGATAGGTTGTCGTATTCATCTTCGTCGTCCAGTTCGACGCCGACGCCGACGCCGACGGTAAGACAGCGAGGGCTAAGGAGAGCGTCACCACGGTAGCGGTTCTGGGCACCGGTCACACCTCCGTACACACGACGGCCCTCGTCAGCGACGCTCGTAGTACTAGCTAGTCCAGGCGTCGGTCGTCGGGCTGGTGGTAGCGATACCTGCTCCGCCGGTAGCCGCCACGCCGGTGAAGGCCGACATCGAGAAGTAGGTGTTCTCACACGCAGCGGGGGCACTCGTCGTCATGCTGGCGTCGTTGGTCATAGTGGCGGTCAAACTCGAGTTGGCCCCCACGGTAAGGGCGGTCGTGAAGGTGTGAGCACTTCCGCTCGTCGCCGTCGAGTAGTTCCAAATCACGTCACTGGTAGTAGACGAGCACCCCGTCTGGGCGGTTGTGAGTGCCGAGGTGGTGAAACCCGCGGCGTACGTCGTGTTCGTCGGCAGGTTTACGCCAGTAAGAGTGACGGGGAACGGGTTGGGGTTAGTGATCGTGACTACCACGTCACCATTCCCACCTGGGTACAACAGGTTGCTGGCCGCGGGGGTGGCGATGGCACTGATGGTCAGGTTCGACACCGTGGCGGACTGACCCTCACCCGACGATCCACTATTGAGCCCGACGATCCAGTTCGTTGCACCGTAGACCGCACCCCCGACCAGGGCGGCGCCGAGGACGGCCGAGACGACGCGGGCCCGGCGTGACCACGAAGAGGGCCGCAGCGGGTTGCTGTGCCGTGAAGCATCGAACGCTGACTCCGGTTGACTGTCGTTGTGCGTATCACTCATTGAACAACTCCTCTTTCATATCCATCAGAGCCTCGACGGCCTTGGCAGCCCGCTCGGCGGGTGGATCATCAATCGATGTACCGGATCCCGGCGTCTCTCTGCTTCGGATCAAGAAACCCGCGACTGAAGACCAACGCCGAACATTTTCGGGATTCCGGACCAGATCTCACCAACCGTGTTATTTTGAACACCGATAGCGGTCACTTCTACGTGCAAGTACCGGGGACCTGCTGGCGGCGTCACGGTTTCCGTCAGACAGCGGTCTTCAAACGCCCCTCTATTGCGCTCATTGCCGGGCTGATGGCGGCTATGAGTCGGGGTTCGTCGCCCGCCAAGTAGTTAGTTCCCTGGGTTAAAGGGCGACACCCGACCTAACGATAAGCGTGGGCGCAGGCGCAATGGCAAGGTCCCTGCGAGCCAAGCGCTGGCCCCTGCCCTCACCGGCGGGGACCGTTGCGCGCCTGAGGCCCCGCCTGACTGTCCCACTACCCGTAGCTCGGGATCGCGGATCACGTTGCCGACCCGGGTTGCCTTGTGGGTGCCGAGAATCCCATCCACGGGCTCTGATCAAATCATTGTGATGACTCAGGCCCTTAACCTGTGATCACTCCCCCGTGGTTGCCGCGTCGACCTTGGCCAGGAGGTTTCGAGAACACCCCACCACACTCATTGCCAAAATTACGACGTTTGAGCAGTTCAAGAGTGGTATTTCGTATCCGGTCACTCGCCAACCTAATGGGCCTTACTCCAACCCCGATGTGGCGAGATCCGTTCGCGCTCAACGTCTGATATCGCTCAGTCCCTGCGTGGTGTTCGTGACGGCTCAGTGCGTGAGGGCACTCTCCGCTGCCCCCGCGTAGAGCTCGCAGGCCCGCCAGCAGTACCAGGCCAC
>PLIG01000148.1:12568-13028 GCA_003139255.1 Acidimicrobiaceae bacterium
ACGTCCAGGCGGCGAAGCTGGAACATGAGGAACATTTCCGCCGTCCATTTGCCGATACCCCGGACGGTCGAGAGCCGGGCGACCACCTCGGCGTCGTCCTCGGCTCTCAACCCCAGGGAGTCGAGCACAACGGACCCGTCGAGCACCTTGGTCGCCAGATCCTGCAAAGACGCCGTCTTGTTGGCGGACAAGCCGACCGAACGCAACGTTTTGGTGGGCAACAACAGCAGTCGTTCCGGGGTAACTCCACCTTCGAGTGCAGCAATCAAACGCCCGTGGATGGCAGCGGCCGCGGCCCCAGCTAGCTGCTGGTGGAGGACGGACTGGACAAGGGCTGCGAAGTTGTCCAAGACCGGCCGACGCACCCGGGGAGGGCCGGTCTCGGCGAGCAAGCGACGCAGGACGGGGTCCCGCTCGGACAATATGGAGGCCGCCGCGGGGTAGCTGCGCGCCGCGCGGG
>PLIG01000134.1 GCA_003139255.1 Acidimicrobiaceae bacterium
TCCGCATAGCGCTCGAATGGGCAGTCCGGGAACTCCCGGTCCATCCACCGATCGAACGCATAGTGCATGAACAAGTTGGCCAACAGTGGGGAGATCGGAGAACCCTGTGGGGTTCCTTTTTCCCGGGCAACAAGTGTCCCGTCTGTCATCTGCATCGGGGCTTTGAGCCACCGTTCGACGTAGAGCAGGACCCATCGTTCTTGGGTGTGGTGGGCCACCGCCTTGAGAAGCAGATCGTGGGGAACGCTGTCGAAGAAGGCCCGGATGTCGAGGTCGAGCACCCAGTTCTGCCTCCAGCAGCGCTTGCGAGCAACAGCCAGTGCGTCATGGGCACTTCGCCCAGGACGATAGCTATAGCTGTTCGGATGGAAGATCGGCTCCAGCTTCTCTTCGAGCAGCATCGCTGCTGCGGTTTGGGCCACCCGGTCTGCCACATTGGGCACCCCGAGGGTCCTTACCCCCGCCCCATGATCCTTCGGTATTTCCACCGCCCGCACCGCTCCGGACATGTAGCTGCCTGCGCTCATCCTGTTCCAGAGCTTGTAGAGGTTGTCGGCCTCTCAATCTGCAAACAGCGTCACGCTGACGGCGTCCACTCCCGGTGCCCCAGCATTGACTTGGACCTTCTCCCACGCCTCGTAGACGAGGCGCTTTGGTATCTCAAACGACTTCACCGTCTGCTTTGGTCTCTGCCTCGGCTCCTCCCCCGCTGGCGGGGTTGACCTCGGTTCCACCTGAACCTGCCCGGCCCCTTGGCTCGGGCCCCATTACAGGGCCTTCATCGCTACTACGAGCCGGTCCGCCCCTGTGCCTCGCATCGGTACTCTGCCCCTCGGGGTTTCTTCCCCTTGAGGTTCTCCCTCTTGCGACCAGGGGGCCGACTTCACCCATTTCGACTGGCCGTCGGTATCGAGACGACAGGTTCTCCTGTTCCATGCCAGCGCCTGCGACGAGCTCACGCCACCTCCACACCGGACACCGCCAAGGCAACGAGCAGGCTGCTCCCTGGCTGAGGGCACGCCAAGAGGCGCGCCTTTGTCCCGGAGTTGCGATTCGACCCCGGTTTTGATGTCGTCGTTACCCATTTCGATGCGTCCGCAGTGGTTCACATACGTTCGTCTTCTCGTCGCCCACCTAATCCACTGATGGCG
The DNA here is from genome assembly GCA_003139255.1 of Acidimicrobiaceae bacterium. Classification (GTDB taxonomy): domain Bacteria; phylum Actinomycetota; class Acidimicrobiia; order Acidimicrobiales; family UBA8190; genus Bog-564. Next base: position 1,152 of record PLIG01000134.1, read on the forward strand.
GACCTTTTCCACAGTCGCTTCCCACCCCGGCTCTTAACCGACATGACACTGCGGCGGTTTGGACTCCCCGCCTGCACGGCGAGTCCGGAGGTTCTACCTCCATCACTGGCACAGCACGGTTCGTGCTGACGATCTTCTACATCGCCATCACTCTCCTTTCAGGACACACAATCGCCCAGGGCTCAGGCCCTGCCTGGGAGGTGTGCCGTCGCCTCTCCGACGACCTTCACCTCACCCTCGCTGTTCACCAGGCTGCAGTCCATGTCGACCATGTGCTTGCGGTGCTCGACTCGCTTGGCCTTCACGACGATCTTGGTCCTCAGCTCCTCGCCGGGCCAGGTCGGACGAGCGAAACGCACCCGGAAACGGGTCAGGCGTCCTGGGCCGACATAGTCGGTGAGAGCCGTGCCGAGCAGGCCCATGGAGAACATGCCGTGGCCAAAAACGCTCGGCTGGCCTGCAGCCGTGGCAAACGTCTCGTCGTGGTGTATCGGGTTGTAGTCACCCGACGCTCCCGCGTAGCGCACGAAGTCCGTACGAGTCAGCCGGTGGGACTTGACCGGCGCCTCGTCGCCTTCGTTCACGTCCTCGATGTGCAACGCCTTCTCGAGCATCTCGACCTCCAACTCACGACCGGTGGAAGAAGTTGAAACGCGACGTCAAGATCGATTCCCCCGTGGTGTCGTCCTTCCACACTGTCTCGGTGACGACAAAGGTCATCGTCCTCCCCTTCGACTCCTTGCGGTAGGTGTCGATGATGATGCTCTCGCCAGTCAGGACGTCACCCACCACCACAGGCCGGTGGTACTCGAACTCCTGTTCCCCGTGGAGGATGATGCCCCCCTTTGCCATCAATGGTCCGAGTAGTTCGTCTAGGGGGTTGCCCGAGGGGAGGTCCACTGGCTGGTTCTCGGGGAAGTGACCCCAGTTGCTCATGACGAAAGGAAAGGTGGGCGGCACCGGGATCGCGTCGAAACCTGCCTCCCTGGCAGCCTCGAGGTCGCGGTAGACGGGGTCGGAGTCGCAAACGGCTACGGCGAAGTTCGACACAGGTCCTCGCTCTATGACCACCTTGGACTTGGTGACCGACCTTCCGATGATGCTCTTCGTCGCCGCTTCGGGCATCGTCCCTCCCCCCTGTGCATGTCGGGCCTATCAGGTCCACAAGCTGGGTAGATCTTGGATCGAAACCGTAGCGTCTTTTAGGGCCTTTGGTCCCTACCGGGCAGGCCGCGCCGTGTGACAGAAATGATCGGGGTGTCCGTCTGCCGGTCCGTTCCCCCGGCAGGGAGACACAGCGACTGAGGGTCCCCCACCCACCCTCATGTCCGAACCGGGGAGCCGCCCGGTTACGCGGGTACGCGTGACCGGGCTGAGCCCCGGCCGCGCTTCTCAGGAATCGATGTCTTCGACCAGCGCGACCACCAAAGCCCTGAAGGCACGCCCACGCTGCGACATCGCGTGCTTCTCCTGTGGCTCCATCTCGGCGAAGGTCCGCTCATGGCCCGTCGGCACGAACACCGGGTCATAGCCGAAGCCGCCGGCACCCCGCCGCTCGAAGACGATCGCTCCCTCCACCACACCGTCGGCCAACACCTCGTGGCCATCGGGGAAACAGGCGACGGTGACGGTGCGAAACCGCGCCCGGCGCTCCTGCTGGGTCGTGGCGCCCGCCGCCTCCAGCTCTGCGAGCAACTTGGTCACGTTTTCGTCGTACCTACCCGCAATTCCCGCGTAGCGCGACGAGCGCACTCCCGGCGCCCCGCCCAGCGCATCGACCTCCAGCCCGGTGTCGTCGGCCACGGCGGGCATGCCGGTCAGCTCGACCAGTGCCCTGGCCTTCAGCCGTGCGTTCTCCTCGAGCGTGTCGCCGGTCTCCTCCACTTCCACTTTCCCCTCGGGGCACGCGACGAGCTCCACCCGCTCACCGGCGGCGGCGCCAACGATGTCAACGATCTCTGCCGCTTTGTCGGGGTTGGCGGTGGCCAGAACGAGCCGCAAGCGGCGAATCGGACCGCGGCCGGACGAAGTGGAACCGCTGATGCTCACCTCGGACGAGGAGGCTCGGCGATCACGGTTCGCTGCGCATCGAGCAGGGAGAAGATTCCCTTCTCAGCCAGGCTGAGCATCTCATCGAGCTCGTCGTGACTAAAGGCCATCTTCTCCGCAGTGCCCTGCACCTCGATGAAGCGCCCGCTACCGGTCATCACCACGTTCATGTCCACCTCCGCCCTCGAGTCCTCGGAGTAGTCGAGGTCCAGCATGCAGACCGCGTCGACGACCCCCACAGACACTGCGGCGCACGCGTCTCCAAGTGGATTGGTGGATAAAAGACCCTTCTGCATCTGACGGGTAAAACAGTCGTGCAATGCGAGATACGCGCCACAGATGGAGGCTGTGCGGGTTCCCCCGTCGGCCTGCAACACGTCACAATCCACGGTCACCTGCAGCTCGCCCATAGTCACCAGATCGGTCACGGCGCGAAGTGACCTCCCGATCAGGCGTTGGATCTCTTGGGTCCGCCCCGACTGCCGACCCTTGGCCGCCTCGCGCCCGACGCGCTCGGCTGAGGAGCCCGGGAGCAACGAATACTCGGCGGTCACCCAACCCTTCCCACCGCCGCGCATCCACGGCGGCACACGATCCTCCACCGAAGCGGTGCAGAGCACCATCGTCCTGCCCATACACACCAGGACCGAACCGGCGGCAAGCTCGGTGAAGTCGCGCATGAAGGTGGCTTGGCGCAGCTGGTCCAGCGCCCTCCCGTCGGATCGCAGAACCCTGGGATCCGGCGCGCCAGCTCTGCTCACTGGTTCGCTCGCTTCCGGCTCGCCCACCTGCCTCCACCTGGGTCAACCACCGTCTCACCTCCATCTCGGTCAACCACCGTCTCACCTCCATCTCGGTCAACCACCGTCTCGATCAAAACGAGTACCCACGACCGACCGCGGCCTGTTCCACCGGGCCACCGAAAGTCTCAGCAGCCTCCGCACGGACGCCCTCGGCGGAAATAGTGGGCCACCGGTGGGTGATCACGAGCCTGCGAACCGACGCCGCTCTTGCAGATCTCCCCGCCTCGCGTCCGGTCATGTGCCCTGCCGTCCCCTGGTATTCGCTCGTGTAGGTGGCCTCGCACAGAGCGAGGTCGAGCCCTGGGCCGAGAGCCTCGAGCGACCACCCGGGCCCGGAATCGGCAGAGTACCCCAGGGCGCTTCCCGCCCCCTCGACACGCACGGCGTGGGTGACCGGCGGATGGTCCGTGCGCGAGAAACTGATCTGCAGGTCACCGGCTCGAACCCCCTCACCATCGCCAACCTCACGCCAATCGAGGATCCCGTCGATCTCCTGAGCGAGCTTGGCTCGAATACCCGGGGAGGCAAAGACCGGAATGGGCTCACGCCGAAAGTCGAGCACCCACCGCCCGGCCGTCAGGAGGTTCTCGATGTCGCTGAAGTGGTCGCCGTGCTCGTGGGTCAAGACGACCGCCGAGAGGCGCAGCGGGTCGCAGAAGCGCTGCAGGTTGGCGAATGTCCCGGGGCCCGCGTCGATCCACAGCGCGGTGCCCGAGCCCCACGAGCGCACCAGGTACCCGCTTGCGGCGCCACTGGCGCCTTGCCCGCTCGCAGCTCCCGAGGGGCCTGGGTAGCTGCCGTCACAACCGAGCACGGTCAGGGTGATCACGGGCGTGAACCCCCGAGCTCTGCCACGGCCTCGTTGAAAGCCGCCCCGCGCTGGACATAGGTGCCCTCGACGTGAGGTGTCGGAGCTGCGGGTGAAAAGAGCACCACCCCCTCGTCCCCGAGCAGCGTGCTTGCCTGGAAAACCGCTTCGCGCACGGTCGGCACCCGAACGCAGGTGACATGCGAACCCGAGGCGGCGAGCTCGACTCTCAGCCGCTCCCCGAGGTCCGGAAGGTACACGATCGCAAGGTACAGGCGCATGCCTTTGATCGCGCTCACCAACGAGGCAAGATCGACCCCGCGGTCCTGGCCTCCGACGATCAGGCAGATCGGTCTTCGCGCGAAGGTGCGAAGCGCCGCCACCGTGCCCGCAGGGTTGCTCGCCAGCGCGTCGTTCACGAACTCGATCCCCCCGCAGATGCCCACTGTCTGGAGCCGGCTCGCAAGGACGGGCATCTTCTCTAGCGCCTGCTCGAGCGACTCGGAGGAGGGAAGTTGACCTTCCTCGAGCATGCACGCGGTGAGGGCCCCGCACAAGTTCACCTGGTTGTGCTCGCCGCGAAGCCTGAGCGCTGAGGTGTCGAAGTCGACCAGGCGCTCGCCGTCGAGCATCACGTCCCCGCAGCGCACTGTGATCCGCCCCTCGCCGCCGTACAGGACGCGTCGCGCGTAGCGAGCTGTCTCGACGATCGCGTCCGGGCTCGACGAGCTCACCGCCAGAGCCACATCCTCGCGATGATCGAAGAGGTTGAGCTTGTCACGCACGTACCTGTCGTAGGTCCCGTGCCAGTCGAGATGATCGGGCGCCAGAAGGGTCAGAACACCCACCGCCGGCGAGACCTTCACGTCGGCCCCCTGGAAGCTCGAGATCTCCACGACGTACACGTCGCTCGGCTCCTCGCGGTACAGCTCGGTAAGCGGCGTGCCCATGTTCCCCCCGAGCCGCACCCGTAGACCGCGTGCCTCCAGCACGATCGCAGTTAGCCACGCTGTCGTGGTCTTCCCCTTCGTCCCGGTCACACCGATGACGCGACTTTCCGAGAAGTCCTCGAGCCACATGGCGGTGGCCGACGTCACCGTGGTCCCCGCCGCAAGGACCTTCTGCAGCTCACCGCGGTAGACGGACACTCCCGGAGAGCGCACCACACAGTCGAATTGCTCCTCGCCAAGAGCCGCCGGGTGGCGCAGAGGAACGTCCACACCGCTCACCGGAATGGATCTGGCGCTCACCGAAGCACAACTGCCCTCCTTTACCCGGTCATCCACGAAGACGACGTCGGCGCCGTGCTCGAGGGCAGCCTTCGCTACGTCGAGGCCCTCGACTCCGGTCCCCCAGACGGCTACCCGCGACACGCGCAGGCGCTCCATGCCGGTGACGGACGAGGGTGTGCTCATGCCACCACCATCTTCGCCGACCGATTCACCTGGCCCGCCGGGCTCTCTCAGGCTCGCTCAAGTGACAGCTGCCTTCGCCAAAGCGCGCCGGACCTCGGCGAACACGTCGCCCGTCGACGCGCGAGCACGCCGGCCTGCGACCGCCAGCTCCTCGATCGCAGGCCGGATCCGCTCTATCACCGCGGCGCCGGACCACGCGGGATCCGCTAACAACTGGCGAAGTGCCTGCGCAACCTCCTCCACAGTGCCTACACACTCGAAGGGCTTACGTCGTGAGTCGAGCATGTCGAAAAAACCCGCTGCCTGGGCTTCGTCGTCGAGCAGGTCTGCACCGAAGATCGCTGTCACCTCTTGTCGCGCGAGCACGGTAGCGAGGGCAAGGAAGACGAACCGGCACTTCGGACAAGCGAGGCACCATCCGTCCACTGGAGCGGAGATCCGCGAGGCCCGGTTGCAGCTTCTGAAAGCGGACAGGTACGGGGTCAGCGTGGCAAAGGCAGCCGTGATCTCGAGCTCGCTGAACATCCTGAGCGGAGACAGGTACCGGATCGACTCGTGGACCGACTCACGCAGGACCTGTTGCAACTGGGCCTCGAACTCGACCGACTTGCTCCACTGGTGGTTGACGTCTACGCCGTTCGACCCTGTCCCGTCCGGCTCCTCGCCGAGCACCCTCGTGGGAGCGTCGGCCGAGCTCTCGAGAGCGATCGCCGTGGTGTCATACCCGTAGAGGTACCCACCCGCAACGGTCAAGAGCGAGACGATCGCCGTCACCGGCACGTGCCCGTTGAGGGCCCCCTGTTCGTTCAAGTCGAACAGGAGTGGATCGAGGGTCCGCCGGATCCTTGCCAAGTCGAGCCCGGAGATCGATGCGATCCGTTCCACGGCGGGGTTCGGGTTCACCGAGACGAGCAGCGGACGCGGGTCCTCCGGCTCCTTCGGTTCCTCCGAGGTCTTCGGGTCCCTCGGGTCCCTTAGCTCGTTCGGGTCCATTGTCTCGCTCGGCTTCTTCAAGGCCTCGAGCACGACGATCGAGTCCTTCCCGCCGCCGATGGGAACAGCGATGCCCGGTTCGGGCGCCTCGGCGACGGAGATCTGCGGGTCGTTCTCCTCATGGTTCTCGCCGCGGCTCTCGTGCTGGGCGCCCGGCGTGGAGATCTCCAGATCCATCGGCACGGCGAGATCGTTTCGGTAAGCGAATTCGCGCATGCCCCTGTCATAGATGTCGTGACAGAGACGCATCTCAGCTCGGGTCAGCGCGCCGGTCTCCACCACGATGTGGCGCGGAGCAGCTGTCTTGTAATAGCTGACACCAGCCATCAGGTGAAGAAGGCGCACCACCCTGTCGAAGCCATGCTCTTTCCCTGAAGACAAGGAAACACCTGCCTGGCCGAAGTCGACGCGCTCCTCGAAGTGGTAGTCGTCGTCGAGGGCATAGCGAAGAGCGACGGTCGCGTTCACAGCGTCGGTCTCGAAGCTCGTTATCCGGAACCGATCCACATTGTCTGGACGAAAGGCCACTTTCTGTCGACTCATCGAGCTCAGAAGTAGATCGTCCGTCGAGCGCGCTCGGTCACCACGTCGATATCGTCGGTCCACGCCCCGGTGGATAGGTACTTCCACCCGCCGTCGGCACAGACCACGACAATGACGCCCGACGAAATGGCCTGAGCGCACTTCGCCGCCCCGGCCATGGCCGCCCCCGAGGAGAGGCCGGCAAAAATGCCGACCTCTGCTAACCGGCGTGTCCATTTCACAGAAGCGCGAGGGCCCACGATCGTCTTGCGGTCGAGCAGCTCAGCGCCACCGAGGTCGCTGAAGATCGGGGGAACGTACCCCTCGTCCAGACTGCGAAGTCCGTCGACCATCTCCCCCGCCGGGGGCTCTACCGCCCAAACCTCGGCACGAGAATTATGCTCCTTCAAGAAGCGTCCGACTCCGAGCAGGGTCCCCGAGGTCCCGAGCCCGGCGACGAAATGGGTCACCTCGGGGCAGTCGCGCCATATCTCCGGCCCTGTCCCCTCGTAGTGAGCCTTCGGATTGGCGTGGTTGGCGTACTGGTGGAGTAACACCCACTTCGGGTGCTCGGCGTGGAGGTGCTCGGCCATTCGCACAGCGCCATTCGAACCCTCGTTGCCCGAGGACTCGATGATCTCGGCCCCCCACGACTCCAGCGCCTGGCGGCGCTCGACCGACACGTTCGAAGGAAGCACGACCCTCAGGTGATATCCCTTGACCCGCGAGACGAGAGCCAGCCCTATCCCGGTGTTCCCAGAGCTCGGCTCGAGAAGCGTCGCCCCGGGAGTGAGCACGCCCTCTTTCTCGGCTTCCTCCACCATCGATAAGGCGATCCGGTCCTTGACCGAGCCCCCGGGGTTGTGCCCCTCGAGCTTCACCAGGATGCGAACCTCCCGGTTCGGGCTGAGCTGGCTCACATCGACCAGCGGGGTGTTGCCGATCAGGTCGAGCACACTTCCGACTAGAGCCATGGCCCAAGTCCTCGCCCGAGCGGCGCGCGCGCCACTAGCGAGATCAGCCGCCCGCCACCGCGGGCAAGATCGACACCGTGTCGCCCTCGGCGACCTTGGTGTCCAGCTGGTCCAGGTAACGGACGTCGTCATCGTTCACGTAGACGTTCACAAAACGGTGCAAGCTCCCGTCGTCGGTGAGCAGCTGCCCCGCCATGCCGGGATAGCTACGCATCAAATCAGTCAGCACCTCCCCGATCGTGCCGCCCTTCGCCGAGACGATCGTCTGCCCGCCAGAGTGGGGGCGAAGGACTGTGGGCAAGCGCACTTCGACGGGCACGACGTCCTCCCTTCTGTCCCTCCACCGCCGCTTCTTGAGCAAGTGGGCTCCTCACGGCGTACGGGACGGACGAATGTCGATGATTTCGGTCAGTATTCTACCGGGGCGCGTTGGCCTCGACGACGACCGACTCCTCGTTCACCTGCCCGTCTACGATGCGGTACGCGCGCAGCACGGGGTGGGTGTCACGCAGGGACACGAGCACGTAGTGCCACCTGGGGTCGCTCAGTGGTGTGCTCGCCTGTTCGACATCGGTCCTCGACGGGTAGGCGTCGGTGTGGGTGTGGGAGTGGAACACGCCTATGAGCTCAAGCCCCAGCTTCTCGGCCTCGAGCTCGGCCTGCAGGTGCTCACGGGGATCGACCGTGTAGAGCTTGGCCGAGGCCGCAACGTTCCGGGTGGGAAAGCAGTGCGAAACGTGGCCTGCGGCAGAGTCCCCAGCAACGAGCCCGCACGCTTCGTTGGGCAGGCCACTCAGGCAGTGACCGAGGATTTGTCTGTGGACATGGGTGGAAAGGCTCAGCACGAACTCCCAGGGTATAAGGACAAGGCCCACAGCCTCGCCGTTTGCACCACCCTCCTTCGCCTCCACCACCCTCCTTCGCCTCCACCACCCTCCTTCGCCTCCACCACCCTCCTTCGCGTCCACTACCCTCCGCACGTGGCCGCGGCCAAAGGACCAGGACGAAGGTCCAGACGATCCAGACAGGACACCGAGACCGGCCGCTACCGCACGGTCGCCCGCAACCGACGCGCCCGGCACGACTACGACATTCTCGAGACCTTCGAGTGCGGCATCGCCCTTCAGGGAAGCGAGGTCAAGTCGCTCCGCGTGGGGCGTGTCACCCTCGCCGACTCCTACGCCCGGGTCGAGGAAGGCGAGGCCTGGTTGCTCAGTGTGCACGTACCGCCTTACGAAAACGCAGCCGGTTTCGGAACCCACGACCCTGACCGGCGACGGAAGCTGCTGTTGCACCGGAACCAGATCGACGAGCTGCTCGGTCGCACCCGGCAGCAGTCGCTCACCTTGGTGCCGCTGTCCATCTATTTCAAGGACGGCCGCGCAAAGGTTGAGCTGGCCCTGGCCCGAGGCCGACGCCTCTACGACAAGCGCCATGTCATCGCCGCCCGGGACGCCGAGCGTGAGGCGGCACGCGAGGCAGCTCGAGCGGCCGGCAAGGGTGCTAGCCGTGGCGGCCGACGGAAGCTCGACTGATCGCCATCGCTCACGCGACGGTAGACTGGGTGCTACATACAAGGGGGTGATCGGTTTCGACTCCGGTCGTCGATACGGGAGAAGCGAGCCGTGGTTCCCGGAGCCACGTTAAAGAGCCGGGACACAAAACAAACGCCGAGCCTCAGCTCGCGCTGGCTGCTTAATAAGTAGCCCGTCCGTCCGGCCCAAGTCCTAAGGATCGGGTACGGGCGTCATCTAATAGGACTCACCCGGAGGGCACCGTCGCCCGGTCCCCGGGGACAACAAAGGGTGACTGGGGTCCTGGGCAACCGCCGGTGGCGGCTCACGACCCGAGACGAAGCTGCCGGCTGCGCTCGGAGAAGGCCCGTTGAGAAGCTGGAGGACGCGGGTTCGATTCCCGCCACCTCCACTACGGCGTGTTCGCGGAACAAGAGGAATGTGTTCGCAGAACATGCCCTGTTGGAGGTGGCTGGAGGCCCGGAAGGGTTTCCCGCCTCTCCCCTGTGCCGCAGTA
>PLIG01000223.1 GCA_003139255.1 Acidimicrobiaceae bacterium
GTGGACCGATTTCAGGGGGTCACGTCAGGAGTAAGTAGGACTTAAGGTGTCGGAGATTGGTGGTGTCGGAGACGCTTGACCTTTCTCAGCTGGTCGCGTCCGTGTAGAACTCGGGCGATCCGACGAAGCCGGCTATGACCGACTCGTTAGAGGCACCGCCAGCGAGCTGGGCCACCCAGTACGAGAGACCCCCCGCGTCAGCACCACGGCCGAGCAGGTGGAGGTACTGGGCCTCGACGAAGTCGCTTCGGTACTCGGTCGAGGAGAGGATCCCGGCTGCGACCGCGCTTCGGGTCGCCCCCGAAGAGAGCTGGTTCTCCCAGAACGCGAGCCCACCTGAGTCAGGGGCGCGCCCTAAAAGCTTCGAGTACAAGGCGGTGACGAAGCCACCAGGAGTGCCTCCGGAGTCGGCGTAGAACTCGCCCGAGCCCAAGATCGCTGCGAGGACCGACTGGTCGCTGGCACCGCCGTTCAGCTGGGCCACCCAGTACGAGAGACCCCCCGATTCGGGGGCGCGCCCCAAGAAGGCCTCGTAGTAGCCGCTTATGAGGTGGCTTCTGTACTCGGGGGAGGTCGCGATGTCGTAGGCCACCGTGTTCCGGCTCGCGCCGCCGGCCAGCTGCGCGCTCCAGAAGGCGAGCCCACCCGCATCCGGCGCTCTACCGAGCAGGTCCTCGTAGGCGGAGCAGAGGAACGCGTCGTTCCCGGTGTAAGAGGCGCAGAGGTTGCTCGGAGGAGGCGTAACGGGCACGGTCGTGGTGGTCGTGGTGGTGGTCGTGGTGGTGGTCGTGGTTGTGGTTGTCCCCCCGCCCCCGCTTGGAGGGCAGGTGCCGTAGCCGAACGCGTAGCCCGTGTCCCCGTATCCCGAGTAGCCGTAGCCGCAGCCGCTATAAGAGGAAGGGTTTTGCGCGCCGGCAACCAGCACCGTGGTGATTCCGCCAGCGATGACGAGGAGCGCAACAATCACCTGGATCGGGCGCCGGCGAATCTTGCTCCAGGCTTTCATAGTCGCTTCCCGCGTGCGCTCGACCACGACCCCCTCCTTCGTATCCGCTGTTGGGTGTCAACCCACGACAATCCAAAAAGCCGCGGAGCTACCTGACACGGATCTTTCCAGCGATGATAGGTAATTCTCAACTGCTTATCAATAATTCGACCCGTTCTCTTTACGCCGGGCGCGTGGGTGCCGCGACGTTCGATCGTGGATGCCGTTTACTCCCGACTGTCGACGACCACAGCCGGTGGCAATGTCCTGACAATGACCAGGACGTCGGCAAGCAGCGACGCTGGCCTCAGGTGCCCGGCTCGCAGAGAGCCTCACCCTTGTCACGACGAGTGAGGAAGCCAGGACCGAGATCGTCTCCCACCTTCGTCATCGCGGGCTCCCTCGTCGACCGCGGGCATGCATTCGCACCCGGTCGGCCGCGACCAGGGCGCACAGCAGCACGAAGGTCGTGCCCGAGATGATGTAGCCGAGCCTGGTCAGGCCCCACGGGGTGAACCGGGCGATCCCTCCGCCCCGCCCGACCCGGAAGAGCAGCGTCCCCGCTGGAGATTGCTGTGCCGCCTGGCCGTCGAGCTCCCATCCTTTCTGGTAGGTGGCATCGAGGGACACCAGGCCCGGCGGGCCCGGCCCGATGGCGTAGGCGACCGGCGAGATCTGCCGGATGATCCTCTTGCCGGCGGATTGACCTACGCCGGCGTAGGAGGTGTTGCGCCAGACCTCGAGGCTGGCCGAGTCCAAGACGAGTCGAAGGTCGCGCTGTGTGCCAACCCATGAGTAGCTCCGCCAGTCCACCGTCTTGGCCAGCACCACGTACTGCACGCCGAGCGGGGCAACGAGGGAACCGAAGTCGTGGATCTTCGGGCCCAGGGCGAAGAGGTGCTCCAGGTACGCCGAGCGGGGGGAGGTGGAGGTGCTCTCGATCCCGCCGGCCTCGACGTTGTCCCCGGCGATCACGCTCCGCCGAAAGGAAGACGGTGCCGGGTTGGCGATCACCCTTCCATCGGTGAAGGGAAAGGCCAGATAGAGGTGCCAAGGGACGAAGAGGATCTGGCCCGGGCCGTCGCCCATGAACCTGTCTGCCGCCTGCCACGAGGATGGCATGTGGCTCGGGGCGATCTGGCCGGCGAGCCCGTCGAAGATCGTGGGCGTGTACGCGAGCGGCAGCAACAGTGCCAGTGTTGCGACCCAAATCGTTCTTCCATTGAGGCGAAGCTGTCCCACCGACCCGGCGAGCCGTTCGACGCCCCAGCCGAAGAAGACGGCGTAGGCCAGCGCGGTGAGCATGAGGAACTTCTGCGGCTCTTCCATCACCGCGAAGAAGGGGACGTGGAAGTAGGCCCATCGGAACAGCGGCCCGGTTGGACCCTGGTCCCCGAGGGCAAGGAAGTACCCGGCGATGCCGATGATGAGGAGTGCCGCCGGCGTTCTACGGCTCGGCGGGTCTTCGCTGTCCGTTGGGCACGAGCCCTGACCGGCCCGTAGCCGGGCGACCGCTCCGACGCCGGCCACGAAGAGAAGTGCGAGGAGCAGGAATGGCCAGCCGGTCACGACGTCCTTCGGCAGCGTCGGTCCCGGTCCGAGGCGCCAGAACCCAAACAGCCCGAGCACGTTGGCGAACAAGCCCAGATGCGGGTCGCCCGTGGTGCGGTAGAGGGCGAGGTCGCTGGCAGTTCCGGTGCTCACCGAGAGCTGTGTCGCAGTGTGGGGGAACAGGATGTACGTGCTCAAGAGGACGAACGTCGCCGCGACGGCGACCAGGCGGCTGACAGAGGCGGCGCGGGTCGGGCCATGGGTGAGCCAGACCGCCACCAAGACTACCCCGTAGATCCAGGCGAAATGCGGGCTCAGCGCCGTCAGCAGGGCCCACCACAGAGTCGGTGTCGGCGTCCACCAGTTGCCCGAATCAATGAAGCGGAGGGCGTTCTTCACGGCAAACGGGAGGAGCGCGTAGCCAAGCAGCAAGGCGAGGTCGCCCACATATATGCGCTGGAACACAAACGGGATGACAGCGTAAAAGGTTCCCGCCGCCACTCGTGCCCATCGAGAGCGGCCGACGAGCCGTCCGGCTCCGACCGTGGCGATCGGGAAGAACACCAACATGGGTAGCCAGGTCGCTGCTCCGCCGAGCAGGTGGTCGAGCAAAGTCAATACCACGGACGCGAGGACGCCGGTGGTGAGGCCGCCGTTGAGGCCGAGCACGGCCGGGGTCGCGACGGCGGCATGTGGGCCGAGGGACCAGTCCAGGAGGAACACCCGGCCGCCACCCAACAACGGTGCGCACACGCCGAGCCCGAAAGCGACGCCGAGTGCGAGCGTCGGTGCGTCGGGATGCCGGACAAGCCGGGCAAGCCGGGCAAGCCGGGCAAGCCGCGACAGTTGTCCATTGTCCCTGGCCCGGTGAACGGTACCACCCGGGACGACAGGTTCGGAATCCTCTTGCGGGATCGTCAGCTCCTGCTCCGTCATCGGGCGCCCATGGTTACACTCCGGCAAGTGTTCGGTGTGACAATAGATCTGCTGGCCAACAGAGTGGCGAGCGCACAACACGGAGCCTCGCCAGCGCTCAAGAACCTAGAACAAGGACACAGGCCTCCTCCCAGTGTTGGGGTTACAAAGCCGAGCACCTTGGATCGAACGAGGCGTCAGATGGTCGGGTCGACCGGTGATGAGTATTCAGTTGTCACATACGACGCCTAATATGCCAACGGGTGAGGTCCTTGTCGTCATCGTTAACTACAACGGCGGTTCCGATCTTATGGACTGTATTGCCTCGGTGTTAGCTCAGTCGGTGCCGGCCATGATCGTCGTCGTGGATAACGGTTCGACAGACGGATCCGATGTCAATGTGTGTGCTTGTTTCCCAGAGGTCTCCGTGCGTCGGGCACCACACAACCTTGGCTTTGGAGGGGCGATCAATCTGGCGGTGTCGGAGAACGCTGGAAACACAATCGTCGTCCTAAATCCGGATGTCGTGTTGCGCGAGGGATGCCTGCAGGCGCTCTTGCGAGCGCTCGCGAACCGACCAGGCGTCGTTGGTCCCGTTCTCCACGTGTCGACCAGCGGCTCGATCGAGGCTGGCTGGACGATCAACCATGCCGGGATGCCGACGGTGCAGACTCCCAACAAGGCTCCCCTGTACGTGCCCGGATGCGTTCTCATCACAAGCCGACAGGTATTCAAGCAGGTAGGCGGCTTTGATGATCGCTATTTCCTCTTTGTCGAGGACGTCGAGTTCTGTTGGCGTGCACTCCTGGCTGGCTTTGAAGTTAGCGTCGCCTCCGACGCCGAGGCGAACCACAAAGGAGGCGCAAGTGCTGCCGGCGGCTACCTTAGCCCGAGCGCTCCTTATCGCACCTCCGACATGCGGGTATCGTTACGCGAGCGCAACGATGTTGCCCTCATGATCGCATGCGCACCATGGTGGTGGCTCCCCGTCATAGTGCCTCTCCTCCTTGTGCACTGCTTGGCTGTCGCGGCTGGCGCATTGGCACTTCGTCGCCCCGGCCTTGCTATGTCCCTTCTCCAGGGAATTGGCTGGAATCTCCGCGAGTNNCGAGTTGCCTACGAGTCTCCGTCGACGACGCTCGTTGAAGCGATCACCTCACGGTTGCCGAAACCCTCACGCCCGACTCACCTCGGGACCTCTGCTCGTACGCACTATTAGGGTTCACGGGCTTCCTGACATCCGATGACGAACCTCCGGAAGCCCTCACCCCTTAGCGGAACCCGATGAATCCAGGAAAGGTTTGCGTCTGTGTCCCCGCATATGATCGTCCAGAAATGCTGACGCAACTCATCCATACTTTCTCGAAGCAAGACTATGCAAACAAAGAACTCATAGTTTCCGATGACTCCCCAAACGACCGGGTTCAACGAGTTGTGAAGGATCTTGCGGATCCTTGCATCAAGTACATCAAGAATTCCGTTAACCTTGGTCTGACGAGGAACTCGTTACAGGTCTTGAAAATGGCACAAGGAAGCTATGTGATCCTGCTCGGAGACGATGACCTGTTCGTGTCCGAACACGCGATTTCTGCGTACGTCCATGTCTTCGAAAAGCACCCATCGGTCATGTACGTCAATTCCAACGGCGCACAGTTCTCGAATGAGCTAAGAATCGAGAACGTCTATCGATACTTTCGTCGCGACACCCTGTTTCACAGCGGCGAAGAGTCGATGAAGGGAATCTGGACGACGGCCATCAATATGTCCGGAATCGGCGTGCGCAACACCCTCGATTTAGACCGCCTTTATCCACACGAACACCTCCTTTTCCCTCAGCTCGAACACGTTGGCCATCTGATCAACCGAGGTGATTCGTACGGTATCGCCAGCGAGCTTGTCGGAATTCGAGCACATCCAGGTCAGCTGGGTTACCGCGCGATCAAGGGAGAACTCATTAAGGGTGGCGAGACTCATGGGGTAATCGAGTTGTTCAACATATTTCGAAAGCTCCAGAGTCAATATGATCTTGACTATTCGGATGACTTCTTGGCGCGGCAGTTGGTAAACCGATATTCGATGAACCTGCTGAAGGAGCGTTTGATCGTAGGAAGGCGTCTTGTAAGAGCCAATTGTGAAAACTTCCGCCTCGCGTCGCCCCGGGCGAAGAAGTCACTCAAACTTAGGATCTCGTACTACGTAAGCCAGATCATGCCACGAGGAGTGATCCGACTATTACGATTTCTATATCTCGCCATGGTACGCTGGCGGCATCGTCAGGCAATTGCCGCGCTCGGTGATAGCTTGTCCAAGATCGTGGCTGACCCGCACGGAAGGTACCAATGAGTTCGTCACGTCTACGTGTCCTGGTCAGTGGGGCCTCCGGCTTTATCGGTTCGCACCTGGTTGACCGCCTGACCTCGCGAGGTCATGTCGTTTACGCACTCGACAAGGTTAACGGCACCTCGACAGCGGACTTCTCGAATCTAATCCCGTTTGTCGGTTGTCGCTTGGATCGGATTGTGCATCTGGG
The DNA here is from genome assembly GCA_003139255.1 of Acidimicrobiaceae bacterium. Taxonomy (GTDB): domain Bacteria; phylum Actinomycetota; class Acidimicrobiia; order Acidimicrobiales; family UBA8190; genus Bog-564. Next base: position 5,982 of record PLIG01000223.1, read on the forward strand.
CGCCAGCGCTTCATCGCAGATTAGCATCCGTGATCCGCGAACGGACTTTACGGATAATCTCATCGGTACCTTCAACATCTGCGAGCTGGCCCGATTAGCTAAAGTTGCGATCATCTTCAACTCGACGATGAAGATCTACCCAGGCGACGACGGGCTAATTTCGCCATACGGCTTATCCAAGAAAGTGGGCGAGATGTATATCCGGGAGTATCACGAACTGTATGACGTTCCATTCGTGATCAATCGGCCCAGCTCCGTTTACGGGCCCCGACAGAATGGGACGGAGGATGGCGGATGGCTATCATGGTTCGTGAAAGCGTCGCTAATGAATGAACGGATCACGCTGTTCGGGAATGGAACGCAGTCGCGTGACGCCTTATACATCGATGACCACATCGACTTGCTTGTTGAGGAGGTTGAAGAGTTCAACAGTTTCAAGAACGAGGATTTTGATTTCGGTGGCGGTCAAACCAATGAGGTCACATTGCTGGAGGCCTTGAAGTATCTTCGCTACGAAAATTACACTTTTGCCGCGAGGCTGCCTGGCGACATACAACGGTTTGTCTGCGACAATGAGAAGATCAAGCAGTATACAGCATGGTGCCCCAAAATCCAATGGAAGGTGGGCGTCGATAGGACCGTCGAGTATCTGTCGAACACCTCTAGGAAGTGACCAAAATGTGGAGACGATACGTGTCGACTTTCGCACCTCTGCGACGTGTAGGCATCTTCCGCCACAGGTCTACGCAGCCACGGCGGGCGCTTCGACCAATACCTTCACGGTTTCTGGGCTAAGCGGGACGCTGTTGGAAGCGAGCGAAATACCTTCGTTCCACAGCGTGCGACGTAGTTCGGCCAGTGCGTCGGTGAAGGACGGGGTGGTCTTGGAGGCGAACGACGACGTGATGGTGAACTAAGGGCGTTTGTCGCAGACATCGCGGTACCAGGCCTACACTGCGCTGTAGAGCCAGCCCGCCAAGCCCGTGGCACGTTCGGGGCCGTCGTGCTTCGAGGACTGGGGTTGCTGGCCGCCGACGAGCTGCTTCACGTCGCGCGGTACACCATCTTGATGCCCCATCGTCCGACATAAACGGCAATCACCTCGACGGCCGACATGGCGAGGTCGGTGGTAAAGAGGAAGTCATTCGGCTCGCGGCCGGTGGGATCTCGAACGACGAGGCGGACCATGGCCTTTGGGCTGCCGCGATACCACAAGACCTCGGTCGACCAGACCAGCTTGGTCGTCTTGCGGCCCCGGAACTCGCAGATCAGCTCGGTGAAGTCCTTGGTCTCGAGGCGCGTCGAGAGCTTCGCTGGTGTGGGGAGCCGCTTCCCTTTGGTCCGGGGTCGGCCCCGCTTGCCGCTCCTCGGCCGGGCTGACTCATATAGAGCGACGTCGCGTCGCATGCAGCTGACCACGACGGTGCACTCGAGCCCCTTGCCGGCCAAGGTGGTGACACGCTCGGTCGGCACACAGCGTGAAAGACACCTCGACCAGTGCTTCGGCGAGCTCGGCCATCATCTCTCCGCCAGCACGGGCATAGTGAACTCGCCCTTCTTGTGGAGCCGAACAGCGGCTGGGAGGGCGAGGGGCATCCCGCCCCACGGCGGGTCCACCCGTATGCAGATAGCCACTAGGTTCAGACTCCGTGCATAGACGACGTGGCGGCCCGTCGAGCGCACGGCGTTCCGCCACGTCCCCGCTCCAAAGACCTTGGGGCCGGCTCTGTGGAACAGCGTGTCGTCGAGGTAGAGCACCAAGCGCTTCGATACGGCCGGGCGCTCGAGCAACCAGGAACCTTGGAACCGTGTTAGGGAAATGGCTCGCGGGATTCAGATTGGCCAAAGACAAGATCCTGGAGACGATGAGAGTCATCCGTTACTGCCAGAACTGGCCCAGTGTTCTTGTAATCCTCATTGGAGGACATCTGCCTTTGATCCGCTCGCGACTTCCAAGAGACTTCATCTTTATTAGCCGGTCCGGCCAGATCTTGCGTGCACCCCGAGGCCGAGACACCCAGTCTCCACTAATGGAGGTTCTCCTGGACGATGTTTACCACTTAAGCCGGCTTCCCTGGATCGGTGACCGAAGCTACCCGCTTCGGGTCGTGGACGTGGGCGCTCATGTGGGTTCATTCTCGTTCGCCATCGTTCTGCAATTTCCTGGCGCATCGGTCACTTGTTATGAGCCGTCCCCTGTTGCGAACGCGTATCTTGATGGCAACGTCCAACAAAACGGCCTTACAAGTCGGATTCGGACCGTGGCCGCTGCCGTGGATGTATGCGCGGGACAAGCGGTGCTCCACCAGACCCGGGCGGGGTCAGCCGGAGCGACACTTTTCAGCAACTCTCCAAGTTTCCCTGGATCCTCAGGTTTTGAAGTCGGCGTCGATGTCGTGGGCGTCGCCGAGGCGTTCGAGGCTGCTCGAAGCCCTGAGCTCGTGAAGCTCGATTGCGAGGGATCTGAGTATGCCATCGTGCTCGAATCTGACTCGTCTGTCTGGTCCAGCGTCCGTTGCGTGCTGCTCGAGTATCACTCGGTCCCAGGTCACTCATGGACTGAGCTGATGAAAAGGTTCGAGGACCTGGGGTTCCGCTGTGCCTGGCATGATCCGAACCCCCGCGAAGGTTTTGGCGTGGCCATGCTCGTCCGTTCGTGACAGCTGCTGAGGGCCGGGGTGTTCCCAGGTGATCGCTGATCCGCACGGGTGCTCAAGTCATTAGGATTCGAGGTCAGGGTGTTCAGAGTCGGGTCCAGAGCCTCCAAGAAACCCAGGGCATTCACTTCTCAATGAACTTGGGTGTGTTGCCGCCGATCACGGAACCTCCCAATCCCTTCGCATTCAGGCAAGAACCTCGTCATCTCGTCGCTGCGAAGGG
>PLIG01000122.1 GCA_003139255.1 Acidimicrobiaceae bacterium
TGGAGCCGGGTGCGGGCAGCACGGGCGGGTCGGCCGTCCTGGCCCAGACGCTGGCCGGCAGGTCGGTGGTGGTGACCGGGACCCTCGAGGGCCTCACCCGTGAGGAGGCGGAGGGGGCGATCATGGCCCGGGGCGGTAAGTCACCGGGCACGGTGTCGAAGAAGACATTCGCCGTGGTGGTGGGGGAGTCGCCGGGTGCATCGAAGGTGACCAAGGCCGAGCAGTTGGGCGTGGCCCTGGTCGACGCGGCCGGCTTCCAGGCCCTGCTGTCCTCGGGTGAGCTCCCGCCACAGGGCTGAACGGCCCTCGCAGGACGGGGAGGTGGGGTTCCGGGTCGCGGCGCAGGGCCTCGGCGTCCGGGTGCGCCTTTGAACCTCGGGAGGAACCCGCACGGACAGTTCGATGACCGAAGGGTCTGCCAGGATGTCCGGCGTGCCCCGGGTCGCCATCCTCCATGCCATCGTACGAGACGGCGGTTCGTCCACCCGGGTCGGGTGGTGGCGTGACGTCCTGGCCCTGCAAGGCATGGACGCCGTCGAGGTGCCGCTCCTCTCCGCCGACCGGAGGATCCTGCCGCGAGGCTTCGATCAGCTCGCCGCCGTCGTGGCCGGTGCGGCGGCCCCGGAAACACTCAGCTGGTCGGCGGCAGCCACCAGGCGGGCGCTCGATGTCCTCCGGCCCGACGCCGTTGTCGTCGTCACCCTGCGCGCCTACTCGGCCTCGGCCCTCGGCACGGTCGCCGCACGCACTCCGGTCATCCTCGATTTCGTCGACCGGTTGAGTGGGAGCTACCGGCAGCGGGCCACCATCGACGCCCGCCCGCTCCACCGCTTGGCGTGGGGGTCCCTGGCCCGGGCCCTGGCCCGGGTCGAGAACACTGTCATCGCCCGGTCCCCGGTTGCGGTGGCCGCCGGGCGCGGGGACGCCGAGCATCTGGGTGCCACCTGGCTGCCGATCACGTTGCCCATGGCCGCAGTCGGCCCGGAACGCCCGGTTCGGGCCAGCTCCGAGTACCGGTGGGACGCCCTCTTTGCCGGTTCGCTCGACTATCCCCCCAATGTCGCCGCTGTGCGTGTTCTGGCCAACGACATCTGGCCCGAGGTCCAACGCCTCCGGCCCGGATCGCGACTGTGCGTGGCCGGGCGGCGACCGACGTCGGAAATCCGCCGCCTGGTGACCCAGATGGGAGCGGACCTCGTGCCCGACTTCGACGACTACCGCACCCTGGCCGGCCAGACGGCCCTCGCCATCACTCCGCTGCCCCTGGCCACCGGCCTGCAGATCAAGGTGCTGGACGCGGCCGCGGCCGGCGTGCCCCAGGTGATCTCCCCGGCAGCAGCAGCAGGATTCGCACCCGGCTTTCCCGCTCGCACCGCACCAGCCGACGCCTCCTTTGCCGAATCGGCGGTGGCACTACTCGAGGACCCTGCGAGTGGCGCCCTCTTGGCCCGGGATGCGTCCGCCCAGGTGCGGTCGGTCTACTCCACTGAATACTGGTCCCCTCGCATCGCCACGCTGTTTACTCCCGGCGGAAGAGCCACCTGGTCGGATCCGCTCGGATGACCGGGGCGGCACTGGATGCCATTGTGGTCGCCTACGGCAGCCGGCCGGATATTGCCCCTTGCATCGAGTCGCTTCAGGCAGTGCGTGGCCTGGCCACCATCATGGTGGTCGACCACGGCACCGACGGAACGGCCGAGGTGGCCTCCGCTCTGGGCGCGCTGGCGGTCAGCGATCCCTCCAACCCGGGGTTCGGTGCCGGACACAACCACGGCATGTCCCTCACGTCAGCACCGTTCGTGCTGCTCGTCAACCCGGATGCCCGAGCGATCCCCGGAGCCATCGAAGAGGGTCTCACCCTGATGGTGCGGCGCCCCGAGGTGGCCGCCCTCCAGGGAGTGATCACCGACGCCGCGACCGGCCGACCGGAACGGAGCCACGGGGTGGCCCTCGGCCCGGCCCACCTCTGGGGGCGTGCCCTGCACCTCCGGGTGCTGCTGCGATGGCCGCCGGTGCAGGCGCTTGCCCGGCGGGTGGCCGGTCTGGCCGATCACGTGGAGCGGGTCCCCATCGGACCAGTGGCGACCGAAGCCCTCGCTGCCACCGCACTGCTGGTCCGGCGCCGGGCCTTCGAGGAAGTCGGCGGCTTCGACGAGCGGTTCTTCCTCTACGGCGAGGACATGGACCTGAGCCGGCGCTTCCGGGAGGCGGGCTGGACCCTGCTGGCGCTGCCCATCCCCTGGGCCGTCCATCGGGCCGGCTCCTCTCATCGGTCGTCGTGGCAGCGGGAAGTCCAGTGGTGGCGCGGGACGATGACCTTCGCCGCCAAGTGGTACCCACCGCGTGATTGGGCACTGGCCCNNGCGATCCGCCGACCATCGGGAGCGGTCGCCGCGTTCGGCTCAATGGTGTCCGATCCGCGGCAGGAGCGAGCCCACCCGCACTGAGCATCGGGGCCGGAGCGTCGCTACTGTGGCATTTCCATGGGGACCGGTGGGCTTCGTCTGCAGGGTGCCGCCAACCGCGTCCTACGGAAGATCACCGGGATTCCCGACGCCCAGTTGAGCGTCATCGCACCAGTGGGCCCATCTGCCCAACCCGCCCTGGTCGACCTCATGCTCCGTGTTGGTCGGGCGACCGCGGACTCGCCCCCCCGTCACCTGGCCGAACGCCGGATCGGCCGTGCGCAGCGCCAATGGGCGGACGAGTGGCCGAGTGAGCACTACCGGATGCTTCCTCTCCTCGCCCGCCAGGTCGGTGCCAGGTGCGTGGTGGAAGTCGGGACATTCACCGGCATGGGTTCGCTTGCCCTTCTCGACTCGGACGCCGAGGTCGTCACCTACGACATCGTGCCCTGGCAGTCGATCCCGGACTCCGTGCTGACGCAATCGGACTTCACCTCCGGTCGGCTGGAGCAGCGCATCGGAGATCTGAGCCGCCCGGGGTACTTCGGCGAGCAACTGGAGACCCTGCGGCGGGCCCAGCTGATCTTCGTCGACGGCCCTAAGGACCGTGTCTTCGAGCCGAAGCTGTGGGCGTTGCTCAGCAGGGCCTTGGCGGGCACCGGCGCCATCGTCCTCTTCGATGACATCCGTGTGGCCAACATGGTCTCGTTCTGGCACTCGGTGGCCTCCCCGAAGCTCGACGTGACCTCCATCGGCCACTGGTCAGGATCGGGACTGGTCCGGCTGTGAATGCTGCCAGAGGCGGCTACCGACGGCCATCGACGGGCAACGGGCGGACCGGCTCCCCCTGCGAAAGTTTGCTCGATCGCGGCATCTCATGGCGGACGTAAGGGACTGCTGACGGACAGGGAGATCACGCAGTCGGTCCAGGCTGGCACAACCGACCAGATGCGAATGAGTCACATGGCCGCTACTTCAGATGGCCGGCATCACGCATACCGCCGTCGCCATCGCTGCCACGCAGTCGGGAGTCCCGACAGACGGCGATCAAGGAGAACGCAACCGACTCAAGGGTGGGGTCCAGCGTGACCTCGGAGAACTCGATGTCCTCGACGGACCAGGAGCGGGACAATCCGGTGTCCCACACCCCAGCTCTCATCAGAGCCCGGAGAATGACAGGTGCGATTCGGGGAGGAATCGACTCTCGCAGGCGCTGCAGCCTTCCCGATCGGGCGGAAGGTTCGGCACCACGAGGCCCCCAGTACCCCGGTATCACCTGGAAGTACATTTCGACCTGTTCGAACGCCTCCCTGAGGCTGTGCTCCAGCGCCACCAGGGTGAACTCCTGGATATGAGAGCGGTCCATGTGCCGCCGGTTCGGATAGCGCTCGTAAGTCATACGGCGATTCGGCGTCCCCAGTACAAATACCCCGTCCGGTGCCAACAACCGGGCAGCCGAGGCGATGAACGTGAAGTAGTCGTCGAGGTGCTCGATGGTCTCCATAGACGTGACGAGGTCGAATGTCGCACAGCCCAGGTGTGACGCCAGAGACGGGTCAGTGAGATCGGCACGCAGGAAGGTCGTCTTGGCGGAGGCGTAGAGCTTCTGCGCCAACTCCAGTCCATCTTCCGAGAAGTCGACTCCGGTCGCATGCCTTGCGACATCGGCAAGAAATGAGACACCGAAACCAGTTCCACAACCCAGGTCGAGCACCCGCTCCCCCGGATGGCAGAAATGGGATCGTGCCCATGCGTAGCGCGACAGGTGCAGAGCGGTATCGAGAGAGCCTTCCTGTCCCACCAGGTCATGACGCGCATGTGTCGAGGGTTGGCGCCACTCCGGAAGCCCTGTCTGCATCACTGTTCTCCCACGATCCTGCAGCTCATCCCGAGCGCTTGACACGACGGCAGAGCCTGACCCACGCCGACCCGGGCTCCCCGTCCGGAGTGAAACCGTACCAGCGCACTCTCGGCACTGGGATGGCGAATCCCACGACAGGCGTCCCTCGCTCACACGGGCAACGAGAATCAGTCGCCGTCAACTTGCGGCGTCATCTTGCGCTCTCGCCCGTGCCTCTGGTGCCTGATGGAAGCCAGCAGAAGGACCGCCAAGAGCAGCTCCGAGGCGAGATTGGCCTCGGCGGCTCCGGTGGCGTCGAAGGTGGGAATCAGGATGAGATTCAGCACGATGTTCACGAGCAGGCCGGCTCCGAAGACAATGGTGAAGAGCCATCGAGTGGTGACAGCTGAGACCGGCGAACATGCAGCAGCGACCGCCCCGAACGGTGCCGACATCAACAGCACGACCAGGACGAAGGCGGTTGGTCGGAAGGACTCCCCGAAGAGCCATCCCATGATCGGACCAGCGAACGGGGCCACGGCTGCGGCAGGCAACGCTGCCAGAAGGACGGCGAGGCCAGCGAGCAGCTTCGTTCTGTCCCAACGCTGCGACGGGGGTAGTGGGCTTGTCTGAGCGATCGCCAACGACCCGAGCGCAGCAGGAATCAGAAGGACCGCGTCGAGTATCCTGTCTGCCGCCGCGTAGTGCCCTGCAGTAGCCGAGCCCTTCAACTGTCCCAACAGCCAGATATCGACGCGCGCGTAGACTATTGCAGCCGTCATGGCAAAGGCGAGATGCACGGTCTTCCGGAGACTCACATTCGTCAAGCTCACCGAGCGGTCCGAATCGACCAGCGTCTTCCTCGCCACGAGGGTGATGACCACAGCGCTTACCACGTCGGCCAGCGCGTAGACCGCCACCGCTCCGGTCAATCCCCCTCCATTGTGAAGCCACCACCAGCCAACTACCAGTACTCCCATCCGTGAAATGACCTCATTGGCCCCGTCGACCTGTGCCCGTCCGATTGCGGTAAGTGCGGCAATCTGGGTGCTGTAGATCGCTGTCCCGAGGATCGAAAGTGCATAGATCAGCGGGATGAGAAACGAGCCGTTGGTGGCAGCCGACAAATAGAGGGCGCTGGTGAACGCGATGGCGGCAATACTCAGGAGCAGGCGCCGTCGGAGTACGGCGCCGATGAGTCGCTTGTCGAGATAGCCCAACTGTGCAGTTTCGTGTGCCAACGAAGTCTGCTGGCCGAGATCGCTGAGGACACCGCCCATCGAACCGACTGCGAGGATCAGGGCGAGGTCGCCGAAGGCGCTAGGGGATAACGTCCTGGCCGCGGTGATCAACCAGAGCGCCGAGAGGAGACCGGCAGCGCCCCGTCCTGAAGCGAGAGTTGCCAACTGGCTGAACAACGGTCGCCCTCGATGGCCAGGTTCTCCCTCCGGCCCATCGGGCGGTGCCGTATTCCCGGGCATGCGGATGCGGCCGGTCGGGATCCTCCCCGTCCACAGCAGACTCCGCCGACGAACGCCGGCATCCGATCCACGTGGATCGGTCGGAGGCTGCTTGGAGCTTGTCATCTGTAGTGCCCAGGGGGAATCGGCACATCAAGCCCCTGTTCGGATGTTCGGGTGCATCACTCGATCGATCATCGAACCGCATCGGAGGGCCACGCCGATGGCTACCCATTCCCACCCCGATCTCAACGAGGCGTAGCGGGCCGCCGNNATTCCCACTGGGCCCGGCGGGCAAGCCGAGCCGCTGGAACGTCTCGTGCCGAACCACCGACAGCGTGAATGCCCGGCTCGGCGTCGGCAACGACCGCGACGATCGGTGGGTCGAGAGTCGCTAGGCGGCCCGAGAGGTCAGTGTCTTCGAGGTAGAGGAAGTAGTCGGTGTCGAAACCACCTACCCTGCGGAAGAGCTCGGTATCGATCGAGAACACCGCACCCGATACCCAGCGGTCCCGCAGTGAGAAGCGACCAGGTGGAGTCTCGACCGTCCAGCGGCGATCCTGGCCCCATGTGCCAAGCAGCTTGGTGAGCAGCGCCCGGCGTCTGCTCCCCGGAGGAGCGATCCGCACCGTTCGGAATGTTCCCGCTGCGAGTACGATCGGGCTTGGGTACGGCAGAACGGACGCCATTGGCTGACCGGCGGAGGTTCGCAGGCGGACGGTGACCACCTCGTCAGCCGCTCCAGATGCCAATGCGGCCCAGTGGCTGCGGCCAAGCTCGACGTCAGGGTTACAGACGATGACGCGGCGGGAGCGAACGAACTCGACGGCCAGATTGACACCTCGGCCAAACCCGAGGTTCTCGCCGGGGCGGACATGCGTCACCCCTGGGTGGTTGCTTTGCTCCTCATCGAGGAGTGGGTCGTTGTGCACGATGACGACAGGTGCGCCAGATGGTATCCAGTCCAGTGGAAGTGTCCGTACGCCGAAGGCGACGAATACGACGGTCGCATCCGTCGGGGACGGTGTCACCAGGTCGTGTCCTCGAGCAGTCGATAGGTATCCTCCACCTGGGGGCTCTGTTGCAACTCCCACAGCCGCACTTGGGCGCACATGTGGGAGAACGGCCAGTAGAACGCCTCATACACGCCAACCACGCCGTCGCGCCAACCACGCCGGAGGATGAGCCGGAAGCCGATCTCGCGGATCAGGGTCCGGCACAGCTGCCATGAGGTGACCCTGGCCGCGCCGGACGCCAACAGGTCCTGTGCCTGCACCTCGACATAGTTGGCCGACTTGGCCAGGTTGTCAGTCACCGAGCGATGGGAGAAGTGGACCAGGGGAGCCTGCAGATCGCCGATCCGTGGATGATGGACGCTGAACCGGGGCCGCTCGTGCAGCGCCCCTCCATAATGGGCCATGCCCCGGCGCCAAAGGCGAATCGGGCGCTCCTGCCATCCCCCGTACTGCATGAGCCTGCCATGGAAATAGTTGGCCACCGGCACCCGCAACCCGTCGAACGGCCCCTGGATCGCGGATCGGAGCTCAGCAGCCAGCACCCGGCTCACCCGCTCGTCTGCGTCGAGGAGAAAGACCCAGTCGCCGGTGGCCATATCGATGCCGGTGTTGGCCAGACTGGCGAACCCCTCGAACCTCACCTCGGCGACACGAGCACCGGCGGCGGAAAGGATCTCGACAGAGCGGTCGTCGGTCCGATCATCCACGGCGGCCACGATCTCGTCGGCGAAGGCGAGGCGCCGGAGGCAGCCGGGCAACATCGCCTCTTCGCTGCGCACCTTGAGCACGATGCTAAGGGTGGGAGCCACAACACTCCCCTGTGTCCGCCCTACGCCACGTCTCGACACGCATGGCCGGAAGTCTCCCACGGGCACCCGCCGGTGTCCGAGACTCCGACCACCCCCGGTGGTGCCCGGTGGCGGGGAGTCCCCGGGGGTGAGGGGTCCCCGGGGGTGGACCCATTGCCCGCCACCGCCTACAATTTGCCCGCTTGGGGAGGTACGAGCGGTCAGGGGGGTGGGGGTGGGGGTGGCAGAACGATCGGCTGTTGGAACCATGCCCCTGTGCCCACGTTGCGATGGCCGGACCACGCCGGTCAGGTCCACAGGGCCACGAGGGCAACCGCGTCAACGGACGGTGATTCCGTGAGAAGCGCGAGACGCTGGCTGCTGGTGTTGGCACCCGTGGTGGTGGTCCTCGTGCTCGGCGAACTGCACGCCCATCTGGTCGGCCACTACACCTTCACCGGCAATCGGCGTTTCGCCTGGACGGCCGGGTACATCGTCGTGATCGAGCTCTCGGCCTACCTGTCAGGCGTCCTCGACGACCAACGCACGGCCATCTCCGCCCTGTGGGCGGCCGTCGGAGCCGCCTTCGGGGGAGCGGTCACCATCTCGCTTCTCCAGCTGGTGTTGGGCTCCCTCCTCCTCCCCCGTGAGGTGGTCGTGGGCGCCGCACTTCTCCTCTTCCCCATCGACAGCATCGTCGCACTATCGGGCCTCCGGTCCCGGCGCCGCGGTGACGGCAACGACCGGGTGCTCGCCGNNGCTCGGACCCGACGAAGCCGCCTCGCTCGATGCCGACCTCCGCAGGGTGGCCGAACGCCCGGCGGAGATCGTCGAGGTGCTTCCGATCGAACGGGCCACGTCCCAGGGGCGGGTGGCCGGAGCCCACCTGATCGAGGCGGCGGCCGTCCATCGAGCCACCGTCGTGGTCCTCGGTCGCAATGCCCAGGCGGATGAAGCGGTGGTGGCCCAGGCCGCCCGGCTGCACGGCCGGGGGGTTCGAATCCGCACGCTGGCCGTCTTCTATGACGAGTGGCTGGGCAAGCTCCCGGTGGCCGACCTCGAGCGGGTGTCGCTCATGTTCGACATCCAAGAGCTCCACGCGCCCAGCTACGCCCGCATGAAGCGGGTGGTCGACNNACCCGTTCACCATGCTCAAGTTTCGCACCATGCCGGTCGGCAACCCCGAGAGCGAGTGGACCAAGGTGGCCGACCCCCGGCTCCGGCCGCTCGGCGCGCTCATGCGCCGCTTCCATGTCGATGAGCTCCCCCAGTCCCTCAACATCCTGCGCGGCGAGCTCTCGCTGGTCGGTCCGCGACCCGAGCAGCCGCGCTACGTGGCCGAGTTGGCCGAGAAGATCCCCTTCTACGACGTCCGCCATCTGGTGCTCCCCGGGGTCACAGGTTGGGCCCAGGTCAAGTTCCACTACGGAGCAAGCGTGGAGGACGCCCTCGAGAAGCTCCAGTACGAATTCTTCTACCTGCGCCACCAGGGGCCCGTGCTCGATGCCCGAATCGTCGCCCGGACAGTCAAGGCCATGGTACGGGCGTATGGACGCTGACCGGACAGCGGAGCGTGCCAACGGCATCATCGTCACTGGCAATCCGCCGTCAGGTCCGCCGCCCGGCATCGGCCGCCGCGCTCTTCATTGGCATAAGGTGTCGCTCCGACAGCGTTGCCATTGGTTTCAGCTGGGGGGAGTTGACTGATACGGAGGACGCCGGTGAGCTGACACGGCACTCCGCTCACCACGCCGAGATGGGATCGGACGACAAGCAGCAACGCTCGGCTGTGGTCACGGCCTCAAACGGAGCGGAAGACCGTGACTTCGCAAGCTGGCGCCGATAGCACGACCCGACCCCGGGGGGAGGAACGATCGATGGCAAAGACCTCGGCACGCACAGCGCCGCCGGCCAAGAAGGCATCGAAGAAGGGGGCATCGAGCACCGCTTCACCGCGTAAAGGGGCGAGCACCAAAGGGCCGGCGACCAAAGGGGCGCAGCGCAACCAGACGGGCCCTCGTTCACCGACGCACCAGGGCCAAGGGCCACGGGCAGGGCGCCGGCCCGTGGCTCCGCTCGGGCCAGGTCCGTTGGCCTGGACCGTCACGGTCGGTGCTGTCCTTCTCGGGGTCGTCGCCCTCACCAATGAGAGGACCGAGTACTTCGGGCCGAGGGTCACGATCCTGCTGGTGTTGGCCGCACTCGGCCTGCCGACCCTGGCACTCCGCGCCTGGAGCTCAACGCTGGCTTGGCCGGCCCGGGCTGCCGTCGGCTTCCTCGTCGTGGCCGCCGTCTCCGCAGCGCTGTCGCCCGCCCCGCTCATCGGGTTCTTCGGCGCCGATGAGGTGGGCACGGGATGGCTGTTTCTGCTGTGCCTTGCCGCGCTCTGGGCCCTCGGGACCGACCTCGGAGACCCGGGTGCCGTTCTCCTCGGCCGGGGTCTGGTCCTGCTTGCCCTCCTCAATGCCGGGGCAACCGTGCTCGAGGTGGGCGGCCAGGGCTGGTCGCTCCTCGGTCACGTGGTCGCACACTTCCCCGGGATGCAGTTCGGACTCGGCCAACCCCTTGGGTTCGCCTCCAACCCCGTCTACTCGGCCCAGCTCATCGTCGGTGGCCTGGCGCTGCTGGCGTGGCGGAGCGCCCCGCGTAACCCGTGGGCGTGGTGGGCGATGACCGCAGGGCTGGGAGTAGGGACGTACCTCTCCGGTGAGCGCTACGGGCTGGTGTTGATCGCTGGGCTTGCTGTCTGGGTCTTGGCCACCCGCAAGGCCAAAGCGGCGGCGGCGTTCGCAGTCGCGACCGGCGGGGGCCTGCTGGTCGGTCTGGCCTTCCAGAAGGTGGTGCAGGCGGGAAGCTCGGCCAACTTCCGCTCAGTGGCCTCCGCCAACGGCGCGGTGGGCCCACGCCTGAGGATATGGAGTGCGGGGCTCCATGCAGTGTTCGCCCGTCCTTTGTTCGGCATCGGGCCTGGTCAGTCGCAGGCCGCCACTCTCCCCTACCGGTCGGTCACATCGGTTGTGCATGATGGCATCTTCCCCGACACTCACAACTTCCTCGTCGAGTTTGCCGTCACCACCGGGCTGTTCGGCCTCGCTCTGTTCCTGGCCTGGCTGATCCCGGCTGTCCGTCGAGCCAGGGGTGCCCTGCTGCTCTACTCGTTGGCCATCCTGGCCGGCGGGCTTCTCGAGCCCCTCGACCTGACCACCACCAGCCTCGCCTTCCTCGCCCTGGGAGCGGCGGCCGTCGGATCGGTCCAGCGGGACCCGACCGTCGTCCCCGGAGCACACGTGGAAATGCCCGAGTGGACAACCTGGGCCACGACGGCGGCCCGGGTGGTCGCCGTCGTGGTGGCGCTCTTCGCGGGGATCACCGTCATGGTCGGCAACACCGAATTGCAGGATGGCATCGTCGGCCTGAACCCGGCAACGCTGGCCGCCGCCAGTCGTCATCTTCCCATGTGGTCGGATGGGGCCAATGCAACGTCCGACGTTCTCAGCGCGCTTGGGGAGTCCAATCGCAACGCCACGCTCATTCAACAGGCAATCGCCTGGAACCGCGTCGCCATCGCCCGGAACCCGGGGGATGCCACAGCCTGGAGACGCCTCGGCTTCAACGAGGCCGTGATCGGCAACCTGGCGGCCGCCTCCTCGGCACTGAAGCGGTCATTGGCTTTGGACCCCACCATCCAGCAAACCTATTTCGACGAAGTGTCGGTCGCGGTGCAACGAGGCGACACCCCCGCCGCGCTTGGCTGGGCCCAACGCGCACGAGACCTGTTCGGAGGTGGCCAGTTCGATTCGCTGATCCGATGCCTGCAACGGCACGACTCGCGCGGTGTGACACCCGACCAGGTCTCGGCCGCCTGTTTGACTGGGTCCACGTCGAGCTCCCACACGTGAACCGTCGCTGAAACCGCAATGTGGGTGAAGTGCGGAGAGGCCTCTGGCGATTGCACCCCGGTCATGCCTCCGACCCGGTCCGGCGCTGACGGACAAGTTCCGGCCGACGAAGGTTGAGGCGGCTGGCAGGATCGCCACCGGATAGGCCTTACCGTCCAGGGAGGGGCATCGGCCCCGACCTGGACGAGTCCTCCTGGGACCAGAACGCCCCGACCCTCCACCAACTCCCTGCCTCCACTCGGTAGCCTGGTGGGGAAATCATGCCGAGCATCACCGACT
>PLIG01000177.1 GCA_003139255.1 Acidimicrobiaceae bacterium
TGGCGGGACCTGAATAGTTACCGTCGACGAAGAACGGTTATTCGGGAGGTGGGTCGGAGGTGGTCTCGATCAAGTCGGACCAAGTTCCAGTGCGCCGACGGGCCCGGCTTTGCTTGGGCCTCTCCATCGGCACTCCGCGTTCGTCGAGGGCGTGCTTAGCCCGGAAGCTGCGGATGCGATCGAGGTTGAACGCGGCGAGAGTGAAGCCGAGCATGACTGTCATCTTGGTCGTGCCCAGAACCCTCATGAACCCGCGGCTCAGGTCGGTGAACACGCCCTTCAGGGCGGCGTTGACGCTCTCGACAAGCTGTCGACGTCCCATCGAGATCCGCCACGCGGTAGTTCCATAAGTGATCCGCTGCCACCACGCCATTTCGGCGGCCTGGGCGGTCAGGATGCCGTTGCAACACCTGTCACAACCATCGGGGACCGAGACAAGAGGGACGGTCTTCGACCGGCGCATCGTCCTTGAGAAGTTCCTCGCGCGTAAGAAACCCGAACAGAACGGGCAGCGCCACCGGGTCGCACCGTCACCGTCTGGTGGCGAGTGGCGCATCATCCGCCAGCGGGCCCTCAGGTTGAACTTGGACTCATAGCTCACCTTCTCCTGCTCCGATGCTCCTCTGGGAGGAGATGGCAGGTCACGAAGTCCCTCGGGGAGAAGAGGGGAGAACAGCTGCCCGTCGATCAGTAATGCGTCGCCTGAGAACGGTCGGATGCCGCGCTGGTGGGTGTGGGTGCCGAGAATCCCATCCACGGCCTCTGACTAGGTCATTGTGGCGAACCGGAGGGCGGGACAGGGTCGACGCGGGAGCTGATGCCCAGATTCGTGCAGACGTGACCGTAGGTGACTGTTGCCTGGTTCGTCTAAACGCCGGGAGCCCAACCACGGCCGTACCTGAGAAGGCGTACTCCAACCCTCCAGGAGTGCGCGAGAACCGTCGTTCTGGCACCGCCTGTGAGGCGTGAGCGAATTTGTGACGGCTCCAGATATATCTCGTTCTGCAGGTTAGGCGCTCAGTCACAAACATCGGAGCATCATCCACCGAGCCGGCGCCTGTAGCGACTTTCCGCCGTGAGTCGCTCTCCTGGTGAACGACGTGTCTTGGCCATCCAAGCGTTGGCGACCGACAGTCGTGCCGTCTTCGAACCCGTCTCAGTCGAAGATCACATCGATCGACAACGGGCCGTCGTAGTAGTTGCCGTCGAGCGCGTGGAAGGTCACCACCAGTTCTTGCTGCACTCCTGGTGAAACGTCGAAAGGGGCCATCGGATCAGTGCCGATAACCGAGATGGGACCACCCTCGCCCTGCAGTTCGACCTTCCCGACTGTATATGGCCCATCAGGAGCGAAGCTCCCGTCGGGGGTAGTGCACCCGGGGGTGAACTTCACCCAGGCGGTGAAGTCTCGGGTGGGATCCCCGCCTGGCGGACCAATCACCTGGCTGTTCCAAGTGGCGCTGGTGTTGAGCGGAAGACACTTCGCGTACTCGCCCTGGAAGATGGAGTCGGGCGCCGCGTAGAACCCCCACGACACGGTTGTGACGGTCACACAACCAAAACATGATCCACCCGATGTGCCGCCACCACCCTGCTTCCCCGTTTGATTGCCCGTCGATGTCGGATTGGTTGTCCCAGTTACCGGAGAGGTGGGTTCGGTCTGTCGGGATGGATTCCCCGTAACCGGAGGTGAAGCCGGAACACTGGTCCCCGTCACGCCATTTCCTGACGACACAAGCGGAAGGTCGAGGTCGCGACGCACGGCGTTGTCATTCGTCTTCACGGTTGTGACGTCACGAGTGAATGTCGCGCGCCAGTCTGCGACATCAGCCGCGCTCAAGCCGCTTAGAGCCTGCAAGTCATCCACCAATGGCGTGACGGAGGCGGCAAGCTTCGTGACGTCCCGGCTTGCTGCAGAAGGCCATGCCATGTGGAGAAGCTCCTGCCTGAAGGTCCGCAGTGCAGAGACAAGGGGCTGAGCCTCGCTCTCGGCCTGTGAGCCTGTGGTCTGGTTCCACTGTGCGGCTTCATTGGCGAATGCATCTGAGGCACTATTAATCGGACTGATGAATCCGAGGTATGCCTGTGCAGCTGCTGGAATGCTGAGCTCGGTCCCGGTCGTGTGCGCTCGAGTCGGCTTCTCGCCGATCACGGCTCCCACGACGGCGAGAATCACGACACTGGCGATCCCGACCCAGCCGAGCACGATCCCGGCAACCGCCACTGCGCGCCCACCTTGTCGGCCGGCAGACCGGTCGATCCTGTGCTTCGCCACGTAGCCGAGCAACAGCGCGAACACAGAAGCCAGGCCGAAACCCCAGAGGATGCCCAGAACCAACGAGGCGATTGACAAGCCGCTGGTGCGTTCGCGCACTCGTCGGTCGTCCGGGTAGTACGGCGGAGGAAGAGAGAAAGGCGAAGGCGAAGGAGAGCACGGGGGACTGGGCAGAGATGGCGTACTCGTGGCGTCCGAGACTCGCCGCAGCTTGATCC
Organism: Acidimicrobiaceae bacterium; assembly: GCA_003139255.1. GTDB lineage: Bacteria > Actinomycetota > Acidimicrobiia > Acidimicrobiales > UBA8190 > Bog-564. The sequence continues at coordinate 2,494 of PLIG01000177.1, forward strand.
ACGATCTACCCTTCGTGCACAAAGCAACGACCGTGTCGAACAAGGCAGTGATCGCCGAGCCCCTCGGCTCACATGCCAAGTGGGCCACCTCTCCCACCCCGACGTCGAGCGACAGGAGGTTGCTTCCCGCCCAATCGAGCTTGATCCTTACCTCGTGATGGCCCGCAGAGATACCGAAGTCTGTCGTCTCGCCGTTGCGTACCGTGCCGACTTCTGCGCCGTCGGCGAGAACCTTGTAAGAGCGGTATCTGTCCCGCCAGGGCGCAGGATTCCGTGTTATGCGAAGAATCGCCTTCGCCGAGAGAGCTCCATCCTCGCCAACGGAGAGAGGCCACCGCCTCGATTGCTCTATGACATCGCTCATGGAGCGCCCCTCCTCCGTTCAGGAGATACGTGAGATATCGGCTGCCGGACGGATCTACCTGAGCGGCAGAAGCGCCCTTGCCTGGCCCGATAGAGCAGTACCTCTCGGCCGTCTCGGGCGGTCTCGCCGAGGGAACCCTCTGGCAGTCCACTTGCAGTCGGGAACGACCTGCTCGCCGAGCTGGACTTCTTCGGCTAGACGCGTTCTCCGCCAAGCCGACACTTCCCACTGGTGGACGCGCGTGTACCTGCATGTCTGCGTCGCCTTCGATCACCCATCTCTGCGAAGAGTCGGCGTCGAAGACGTCGAACCCACCTTGGGTCGGTCTGTCAAAGGCAATCGGTGCGGCAGCCACCGTCCCCTTCTTGACCAAGCGTTCCGGTGGACACCCAAGACGTGGGTGCCAACGGCGCTGCACGTGCCCGACCGTGTGGGTGCCGAGAA
>PLIG01000043.1 GCA_003139255.1 Acidimicrobiaceae bacterium
GCGCATCACAGATCCTCTTCGGCTTCCTGCCCGGGCAGACCGCGGACCTCGAAGGGCGCATCTGGCGCGTGACCAACTGGTCCGATCCGGTGGCGACGGCCTTGGATCAGGACAGCGTGCGTCAAGCGCTCATCAATGCGACAGCGCCGTGGGCGCTCGCCAACAACGACGATGGATTGACCGCCGAGCTGAGGGGACGCGTCGCCGTGGAGATCGTGTCCCTCAACATGGATCGTGGCGTCCTGGTCGAGGCCTTTCCGCAGCAGTGGAGATGCAAGACTTGCGGCAGAATCACTCGGGCACGTGACGACAACTGTCCCTGTGGCGGGAGGTCGCGTGCCCAGATGCAGTTCGTCGCCTACCACACGTGCGGTGCAGCGCGAGAGCCGTATCTTCCTCGCCAGTGCCCCGCACACCGTGCCCTGGCCGTGCGCCTCCCGGGAACAGCCACTGCACGAGAACTCCGCTTCTTCTGCCCCGAGTGCAACACCACCCTGTCCAACGGGTTCCCCTACCAAGTGTGCGATTGTGGGAACGGAGCGATGAGCGTGACGGTCCATCGTGCAGCGGTGGTCTTCTCCCCGCGCTTCGCGGTTCTCGTCAACCCGCCGGATCCGGCTGTTGCAGCGCGGCTCCGTTCCGGCGGTGGCGGTGCACGAGCGCTCGAATGGGTCCTCGACGGTATGACGACCAACGACCCGACCGCTGGTCGGCAGACCGTCGCTGGCCTGATCGACGCCCTCCGGCAGGGCGGTCTGTCGGAGGAGACAGCGGAGGACCTCGCTCGTCAGGCAGCAGAGAGAGGCGAGATCGATGATGCCGGTGCTGGTGGTCCGGTCACGGTACTGCCAGACCGTGTTCGTGACAAGGCGCACGACGAGGCGCTCAGTCTCGCCTCCGCGGTCGTCGACGGGCGCACCCGCGTGTCAGACATGGTGCAGGCAACCACCCCTCCACTCCGCACCCTGTACGAAGGTGCGTATGGGGCTGCGATGCGCGCAGCCCACCTCGAGAGCGTCGATCTCCTCGCCAACTTCCCAGTCGCGACCCTCGCGTTCGGATACACGCGTGGAGACATGAACCCGGGGGCTGCACNNAGAGGCCACATCCGTGCCTACGGTTCACTGACTCGGACCGAGGCCCTCCTCTTTCGACTCGATCCGCTCGCCGTCTACCACCATCTGGTCTCCAGCGGTCACAACCTGCCGATAGCAGCGGACACGCGAGCCGCCCGACTCGGGCTGTTGGAGGCTATCGACATCCCGTGGCCGACACAGGAGCAATTCCAGCCCTTGGGGGGCGCGCTCCTCACGCTCCTCCACTCCTACGCTCACCGCACGATCCGGCGTCTGGCTGCCTTTGCCGGAATCGAACGAGATGGTCTCGCGGAGTACCTCTTGCCGCACCATCTCGCCTTCATCGTCTACGCCGCGTCGCGCGGAGATTTCGTGCTCGGCGGCCTCCAAGCCGTTTTCGAGACCTCGCTCCACCGCTCCCTCGAGGACTTCGTCCGAGGGGAGTCTCGGTGTCCGCTCGACCCCGGTTGTCGCAGTGGAGGCGGTGCGTGCATGGCATGTCTCCATCTCGGCGAGCCGTCGTGTCGCTGGTTCAATCGCTTCCTGGATCGCTCCCAACTCTTTGGGACACACGGCTTCCTCCTTGGAGCCAGCTGAGGTGGACGACGCCGAGCTCGTCGGCGGGGTTCTCATCGATTCCGTCGATCTTTGGACGGCAGCCAAACAACTGGCCGCCATACTGACCGAGCCGAACAACGAGGTCCGACCCCCATCCCGTTCCTCATTCGATCCTGACTTGGTCGGCGTACTGCGAGCTCGGTTCGAAGACGATCGAACCCGAATCGAGGCAGCTTGCAATCTCGGGGCGGCATGGGTCCTGGGTAGGCGGTCGGTCGATTCGGAGCCGCCATGGGAGCTTGTCGCCTCGCTCCCTGTCGGCGCGAGGCTCCCGTTCGGCCTCAGACGCACGACGGGCGAGACCTTGATGCAGCTGGTGACGCAGGCGACCAGGTCCCTTCGTCTGGTCGCCCCATTCATCGATCGACCGGGAATGGCATTTCTCGCGGACGCGTTGGCCGCCTCGACCGCACGCGGTGTCGTCCTCGAGATCATGCTCCCCACTAGATCGACCCGTGCGGGAGATGCGCTTGGCGATCTGGAACAAACGATCACGCGTGACGGCGTAATCCAGAGATTCTCGGTTGCGACTCTGCGACCCGACGCGCCCTGGGCTCATCTCAAGGTGCTCGTGTCCGACTCTGCCGCCGCCTACATCGGTAGTGCCAACGTCACGGGTGCCGGTATCGCCGGCCCCAACCTCGAACTCGGCGTGCTCGTTCGGGGTCGCGCCGTGGAGGTTGTCGACGAGCTCCTCGATCTCTTCCGAGACCGTTGATGTGGAGGTCCGCGACGACGCGGCCCCCTGGCAGCTGCACAGCATGGCGTGGTTCGACCTGCGGGTGCCGCGATTCCATCCGCCCCCCTCTGCCTGGAGT
>PLIG01000049.1 GCA_003139255.1 Acidimicrobiaceae bacterium
GGGCGCGCAGCAGCCTGAGTTGTTACTGCGGCACAGGGGGAGAGGCGGGAAACCCTTCCGGGCCTCCAGCCACCTCCAAGAAGGCATGTTCTGCGAACACATTCCTCTTTTTCCGCGAACACGCCGTCGTAGCGTGTTCGCACTTGTCTCTGACCAGGGAGGACGTGGACTCCTGCGAGGACCTCCCACAGGATAAGGAGGGGAGTCTCCACAAGCCCTGGTCAGAGGCCCTGGATGGGATTCTCGGCACCCACACGGTTTGGCCTTGGTTCGTTGATGGTTACCGTGCCTTGGGCGGCACCAACGAGACGGTCGCCGTTGGTGGCGTCGATGCGCACGATCGCAGTCCGCTTGGTGAGCGAGATGACCTCAGAGCGGGCCCGCAGGACGCCTTCGCGAACAGGGGCGACGAAATTGAGCTTCAGCTCGGTTGTGGCCGGCCACGAGCCGCGCGGGATTAGAGGGAAGAGCACGGCGCCTAGGACGTGGTCGACGAGAGCGGCGAGGGTGCCACCGTGAGCAGAGCCAAACGGGTTAAGTAATTCGGGACGAATATCAAGCTCAGCGGTCATCGTGCCGGGACCGACATCGGTAACACGGATGCCAAGGTAGGTGGGGATCCCGGTCATAGCCACGTTCGACACCATCGCCTCCGCGACCGCTGCGTCGAAGTTGTCAAAGGCCGGTCGAGAACCCGGCGAATCGCTCATGCGAACACGGAACGGCTGAGGAGATCGACGATCCACAAGATCATCAGATCTACCTGAGTTCGATCGGGTCCAACGGGGCAAAGAGGTCGTTCGGGTTGCGCGTGGGCGACGATCTCTTCACAGTGGCGAGGACCCATCGAGGCCAATCCTACCAACGGTCCCCGCGTCGTCAGCCAGCGATGGACGCGCCGCTCACCAAGCAGCGAGAGAACTTCCTCGCTCCGCATGTGTTCGAGTGATGCTGAAGCCTGCCAAGCGCCGGCATAGCTATATGCATGGCAATCCGGGCGCGAATATCGAACGGTCCATCCTCTGGTGCCGAGAGCTGGAGGACGCACCGAAACGGCTTTGCGGTCGGGGCCTCCTGAACGCTCGAGGGGGACGCGGAATCCCTTTCGGTGCTAGGCGTCGCGAGCGCCAAGCCGGCACTTCGGGGATGCGCCGATCACCAACTCCAAGCCCGGTGCTGCGTCGTCTCACACTTCCCAGCACTTCAACTCGGTTCGGGTGGTGCCGTTGTTGCCGCCACTGCCCCCGTACGGTCCGAAAAGTCGATCCGCCCCTCACGCGGCGAGCTCGTACTCGTGGATCAGTCCTCCGAGCCGGTCATGTCGATGGACGTGCAGCGGGTGGGAGTGCGAAGGCTGTGCAGGCGTCGCTGCCAACATAGGAGAGGGCAATGTTGGGGCCGGGATCTCTTGGAATAGCCCCTGGTGCGGGTGATGGACGTTGTAGTGCCTGGCATAGCTCCGAAGGATGCGCTCGAGATGTCGGGGACCCGTGCTCTAGTAAAACGCGGCCCGGAGGGCGGAGAGCCGCCACCGTGCCCCCATGTCGTCTTCCAACCCCAGCGGCAGTCCTGCCACTGCTGTGGGGCCCAGGACCATATTGACTTCCGGGTTTCGGACCGTGCTTGGGCGGCAATCATCCCGGAACGCCTCAGAACGGCTCACGTATGCCTGAGGTGCTTCGACGCCTTCGCCGCCGAGACAGGCGTTGCTTATGCCAAGGACCTGACCGAGGTCTGCTTCGTGGGCGACCGAGGGTCGTTCACGTTCGTCCCCCGGTCGGCCTTGGACCTAGAGGAGTGGCACCGTGGCTAAGTGCACTCGCCCTTGCGTTCCAGCTCCTGGCACTTGTCACAGAGTGGGTCCCCCGGGGTACTGCGCGAGTCATAGTCACTGGCGGGCCAGTTCTTGCAGCTCGCGCAGAAATGCCAGGCGTAGTACTGGCCTCCCTTGCGCTTGCGGTAATCGGGTCTCGCCATCGTCGCCCCTTCCGTGGTTGCCACCACACGGTATCTCCCTGTGGTGCCTATTACCCTGGGAGTTGCCATGGCCGACTGACCCGATCCCGACGAGCGATTTTCGCTCTACCCAATGGAGGGCGAAGAGGTCCTCAAGAAGCTCCTGGGAGCCGAGGAGGTCGAGGAGACCCCGGAGGACGAAGAACCCGAAGACTCTTAGAGGGAATCTGAGGTGGCAACCAAACAGGCATAGACCGGACCATGGACTGCCCCGTGGTTCTTTGGGTGCCTGGTTGTTGCCTTCGGTTTTTTGGTCGGCTCGGGCACATTTTTGGTAAGTAGGCGGCGTTCAAAACCGCTCCTGGTATTCGGTGAATTTATGCCGTCATCCTCTTGTTTTGTCGAAGAGCCTGGACAACCGTTAGCGCAAAAGGGCGAGCAACTCGGTCTCCTTGGCACCATCGGAGCGGGCGAAGAGGACGACGAGCTCGAGCGGGCAGCGCACCGTGAGGTAAGCGAAAGCCCAGAGTTGCCCTCGTGCTCGGTGCCGACGCATCGTCGGGGGAAGGTAGCCGAGAGGAAGCAGGACCGGGGAAGCCCCTGCTCAACCCAGCTATCGAATATTCGGGCAGTACGGCCTAATCGCGCGGGTGACAATGACCAGTGAACTGGCATGCGGCCCTGAGCTGCGACGGCATGGTCGCCCCGGCGAGCACACCGGGACTCAGGCGGCGCGTCGGTACTCGTGGATGAGCCCGCCGAGGACGGGTACTCGTACGGTCCGAAAACTCGCTTTGCCCCTCACGCGGCGAGCTCGTACTCGTGGATCGGTCCTCCGAGCCGGTCGCGTCGACGGACGTGCAGCGGGTGGGAGTG
>PLIG01000034.1 GCA_003139255.1 Acidimicrobiaceae bacterium
CCTAATCGATCACCGGCCCACCTGATTGCTCGAGGCGTGGCTTCCAATACTCGACTCATCAGGCCAACGTGGGTCGGCCAACTTGAGCTCGGCGGTATTCCGCGGCTCGACCCGGTTCTTGGACCACCGCAAGCGCACCACCAACAGGCACGGATCCTTGTTCGACTGCATGGCATTCCCCTCGGATTTCTCACCATTCCGACCGCCCACACCGGGAACCTCACCGAGCGAGCGTTTGACGCCGCCTGTAGCGAGCTCGAGGGCGCCATCCGACTCCATCTCCAGATCGATGGGCTCGTTCAGGGCTCAGATATTAAAGAATGCTTGACCCAAGAGACAGCGGAATGTAGATCGAGTAATAACCTCTCAAACTGGCCAGGGATCTCCGTCGTCTTGTGTACACGCGACCGGGCCGACTACCTCGAACGCTGCCTGCCGCGTCTGGCAGCGCTTCAGTATCGAGGGGATTTCGAGGTCATCCTGATCGACAATGCTCCGATAGACCGCAGCACCCACGATCGGTTCCTTGAACTTGTCGGAGCAAATCGCCGCTTCCGGTATATCGTTGAACCATTGCCAGGGCTTTCGCTGGCACGAAATCGTGGTCTCGTGGAGGCCTCCTACTCCATTGTTGCCTTCACCGACGACGATGCCCTTGTCGATCCGGCCTGGCTCACTTGGCTTGCGGTCGGCTTTACGCGCGACTCCAAGGCTGCATGCGTAACCGGTCTTGTACCTGCTGCCGAGCTCGAGAGTTCTTCACAGCAGTATTTCGATCGACGTTCCGGTTGGTCATCCACCGTGGTAGAACGAATCTTCGACCTCGGAGACCACCGGGATCCGTCTCCGGTTTACCCATTGGCGGGAGTCTTGGGCACCGGTGCCAACTTTGCTGTCGATCGATCATTCGTAACCAAGCTCGGAGGATTCGACCCAGTTCTCGGTGCCGGTGGGCCAATCGGTGGAGGCGAAGACCGTGACATTTTCTACCGCATCCTCTTCGGTGGGCGGAGCATCGTCTACGAGTCATCAGCCATCGTCTGGCATGTCCCTCGCACCACAAATAGCGAACTGATGAGCCAGCTCTTTACTTGGGGAACGGGCTTGGCCGCCAACTTGGTGAAGCAGATGGCGAACAGTCCTGGGCGTCGTGAGGTTTATCGACGGCTACCGAAGGGTGCCCTCCACATGATCCGCCTGTGGCGGCGAGGTGCGCCGCGCAACGGGGAGGCCTTGCCACGAAGATCGGCATTCATCATGGCTGAGGCGCTCGGCTTGGTTGCCGGCCCATTCGCCTACTGGCGTGCGCGCCTACACGCGAGCAACAGCTCAACGGATTCCCAACGAGAATGACTGATTTCGCGCCATCCGCCCTGAGACCGGGTGCAGTTACAAGCGTCCCCCGTCGCCCTCCTCGATAGCGTTCCGTCCGTACTCGACAGAACCTTCCCAGCTCACAACGACCAGCAACCCCAGCATCTCCAGCAAGCACCGAAGCTCCAGGCGAATCATCGCTGGCTACAGGAGACTCGCCTCGGCGGACTCTCGATTCGTCAATCCTGACAATGTCGGATGGCCGTCTGATCCCTAGTATTCACGATAGATGGCGATTTCCGTGTTGAATCCAGGACCGGCGAACCCTGGGGAGGATGTCACGCGCCCGAGCAGCCACGTTGCGGCGGGACTGCCTGATCGCGTGGTCGGACGGCCCACGGTGAGCGTCATCATCCCGGCCATGAACGAGGCCGAGAATATTCCGCACGTCCTGCGTCGCTTGCCGGCGGATATCGATGAGCTAATCCTCGTCGACGGCAACTCCGCGGACGGTACGGTGGCGGTGGCGAAGGCGCTCCGTCCCGACATGCGCATCGTGTTGCAGAGCGGTCGAGGAAAGGGAAACGCGCTAGCGTGTGGCTTCGCCGCTGCCTCGTGCGATATCGCCGTCACCATTGACGCTGATGGTTCGATGGATCCAGCGGAAATCTCTACATTGGTCTCGACGCTGATCGAGACGGGCGCAGACTATGTGAAGGGTTCGCGGCTAATAGCGTCCGGCGGTAGCGATGACCTGACCCCAACACGCCGTATTGGGAACTTCGCCCTACGAACGCTCGTGAACCTCATCTATGGCACGCATTACACCGACCTTTGCTACGGCTTGAGCGCCTTTTGGCGAGTGCACCTCACAAGACTTGGGATCTCTCGAGAAAATATCAGTCTCAACAAAGCGCCGAGCCGTATCGGGGACGGTTTCGAGATTGAGACCTACCTGAATATTCGCGCTGCGCGCGCCCAGCTGAACGTCGTGGAGGTGCCGAGCTACGAGCTCGCCCGAGCGAACGGGGTGAGCAACCTGCGGGTGATACGAGACGGCTTCCGAGTGTTGCGGGTCATCCTGACCGAGTGGTTGCACCCCGTCCCGGTATCTAGCGAATCAGATGTCTTCGCTTTCCGTGGTCCCGAGGCCGTCGGCTCCTATACTCCGAAGGAGCGTAACCCAGGGCTCGCCACCGGCGATATCGCTGTCTAGACGCGTCGTGGCCGACGAGTCCGTGCCATCCCAAACTTCTCTGCGTGCGCTCGACCAGAAACCTC
>PLIG01000017.1 GCA_003139255.1 Acidimicrobiaceae bacterium
GTGTAAGTGCCGGTCGGGGGCACCCCCTGACGGCTCCATTGCGCACAGGATCGAGCCAGTGCCCCGCCGGGGTTCAGCATGGGGATGAGGAGGTGCCGGGGAGTCTGAGCTACCTCTCGGCTGACCGGGTCGCGTACATCGCGGTCATCAGACCAGTGACGGCCTGCCCGGCACTCTCGTCGAGGGCGTGGGAGCGATAGCCGGGGATGTTCTTGGCGGCGACCGCACACTCGTCGGCCAGCGCCGTGAACGCGTCGAACGCGGCGGTGAACTCTTCACCGATGGCTGGGTCTGGGCAGGGGTGACCGGAATGCCACTCTCGGGCGTGGAACGCAGCGACCTCTAGGTGGTCGGCAGCAGCCTGGGTGGCCTCTGGTCCGAGGGCCACCACGCCCATGACCCGTTTCGCCGCGGCCATCAGTTCCGTGATGGACGGTAGGGCTCCGTCGAGCCAGACCTCGACCTCTTGGCTTGCCGGCGGTTCCTCGCCCTCGGATTGGCCCGTGCCCACGGTGCCATCGTTGCACTCCACTCGGCACAGGATCGCTCCTGTGTCCCTCTTTGGATCGGCGAAGGGGTTGGTTGCTGAGGTGCCCACTGACCCGGCGTACCGGGACACCCACATGGATTCAGTGACAGACCCGTTGAATTCCTCCTACTGAAGCGTTACCTTGCTGATGAGGGGCCTTTGGCGGAGGTTCAGAGGATGCCGTTCATCCAGATCATCGAATTGACGACCACTCGGCCAGACGAGGTCGAAGCGCTGGTCAAAGAGTGGCAGGCACAGACAGCGGGTCGGCGCACCGCCCAGCGGGGCACGTTCACACAGGATCGGGACCGGCCAGACGTGTACGTCCAGATCGTGGAGTTCCCGTCCTATGAGGATGCCATGTCCAATTCGAACCTGCCCGAGACAGCATCCTTCGCCGAACGGCTAACCGGGCTGTGCGACGGACCGATGGAGTTCCGCAACCTCGATGTACGCAGCATCGAAGAGATGTGACGAAGGACTAAATCCAATCAAAGGAGCATTGGCATGGGACGTAAGGTTGCAGATTGTCGTGACTTCCCGAGTGAGAACGGCTGCACACTCACCATCTCAGGTGAAGAAGATGAAGTAGTGACTGCTGCGACCCTGCATGCGGTGTCTGCCCACGGACATGAAGACACCGACGAGGTGCGGAGTTGGCTTCGCCAGAACCTAAAGGACGAAGTTCCGGCTTAAGCCACGGGCAATATCCGCCCCGCTCCCGGCGGTCAGGGGCATGACGAGCAGCCCGAGGACAATCCGAGTACGGTCGGCCCCCAATGGCGACCAGGAGGCACGATGGCAAAGTTCCTACTCGAAGTGAACTACACCCTTGACGGCGCGAGGGGTCTGAAGTCCGAGGGAGGTTCCGCTCGCGTTGCTGCCGCCACCGCGCTGATCGAAGGTCTAGGCGGAACGGTGGACTGCTTCTACTTCGCGTTTGGTGAGACCGACGTCTATCTGATCGTCGACCTGCCCGACGCCACCTCAGTCGCTGCAGCGGCGCTCGCCGTGAACGCTGGTGGTGGTGCAACAACGAAGACCGTGGTTCTGATGACCGCTGCTGAGGCCGACGTCGCCGCTTCGATGACGACGTCCTACAGGCCGCCCGGGAGCTGATCTCCTGGTCTCCCTTGTTGGCCTCCGCCCACGACCCGGCGATCGGGGGCAGGGGGTCACTCAGTCAGCGAAGCACTTCCCCGTTGAGTGTGGCCACGTCGAGGTCTCCCTGGACAGCCCGTCTCAGATCGTCGCTGAAGGTACGCAGTTGCTCGTAGCTTGTGAGGAACTCCAGCCGCAGTTCACTGACGGATTCGGGCCTGGCATCAGGCCACAGCTCGGCAGCCAAATGCACTAGCACGCCTACCTGTCCCTTCCCTCCGACCGGCTTGACAGTGAGCCTGACCTGCTCCTGGTCTAGATCGGTCTCGCTCTTGCCAAATCCACTCGCAATCGTCGGGGGATCATCTGCGGGCAACGGATACGCCGAAATCAGCGAGGCAAACTCAATGACTCGACCCTCATCGAACCAAGCCCCGGCCTCTCCTGCGAATCCGCCCGAATCGACCCGAACCCAGAGTTTCCCGTAGTTGCCATTCGTGGTCTCGAATCGAGCACTCAGAAAGTTCGATGGCTGCGCACCTCCAGTGTCCACCATGGCATCTTGCCTCGGCTGGGACGCAAGTGCCGGGCACTCAGCGTCGGCGTGGTGGACGACCGCCCCACCGGCGTACTGGGGCACCCTCGCGACTTGCCCTGGGGATGCGTCTACTCGCCAGTAGGACGGAGTAGCACCACTGGTATCACGCGGTTCGTCTTGTGCTGATAGCCGGCGTAGTTGCGGTGGTCGGCGGTGATCAGCGGCCACAATCTTGCACGATTCTCAGGATCCGCCGTCTCCGCTCGCATCGGCTGAGCCAGCTTGCCTCCCACGGACACGGTCACCTCGGGATCGTCTCGCAAGTTGAGATACCACGCGGGATGGTGGTCATCACCTCCGCGCGAAGCGACGACGACGATCGTCGAACCTTCCTGATAGGGCGACGTCAACATGGTCGTCCGAGGTTGGCCACTGCGCCGACCCGTCGTTGTCAGTTCGATGACCGGCATCCCACTCGCGCTCCAGCCGAGCCTGCCCCCGGTGGCTCCAAGCACAATGCGGTGAACACGATTCATAGCCTTCAGGGCCAGGTCCGATGGCATGAACAGAGATGCTAGATCAAGCTCTGGTTAGAAGGTCCGTTGGTGAGAATCTAGGAAGTTCAGTGAGGGTGCCGGTTGGTGGCACCCTCAGTGTCCCACTCCCGGTCGGGGGCAGTTTGTGCGACCATGCACTGATGAGTGAGGACGAGGAAACCACCCGGGTCGGCATGACGAGCAGACGGTTACTCATGGCTCAGGGATTGGTGATGACATCGGCGACACTCCTCGCCGCATGCGGAAGCGGCTCGGCGTCAAGCACCACTACTCCAGCGCCTGCAAATCCATCTGAAGAACTGGAAGATGCAGAGGTCAACCTGCTGCTCAACCCAAATGTGCCAAACCTGGTCACGGGCACTGTGGCCCGGCTGAAAACGAATGCAGCTGGCTCGCTGTACGGAACGGTCCCCGGGCAGCCGTCCTCCATCAAGGGAACATTTGGGGCTCTCCTGCTCAATCCG
>PLIG01000180.1 GCA_003139255.1 Acidimicrobiaceae bacterium
TGTCGTGTCGAAGAGCCTGTCGATCCAGGTCCTCTCGGCGTTTGCGATCACGACGACGAGTCTTCCTACAGGCACCCCGGGTGACGCTTACTCGACCACCCTGACCGGGCAAGGCGGGACCACCCCCTACACCTNNACGCCTCTACTGGGGCGATCACCGGCACAGCGGCCGCGGGCACCTCAAGCGTTACCGTGACCCTGACGGACTCGAGCTCCCCGATTAAGACCACGTCGGCTACTTTCTCCCTCGTGGTCGCCATCGTGGCGCCTGGAGCGCCAACTGGGCTCCAGATCGTCGCCGGTAACGGCTCGCTCGCCCTGAGCTGGACGGCGCCGGCAAACAACGGTGGATCTGCCATCACCAGCTACACCGTGACGTGCACGCCCACGACAGGGCCGGTCGTCACCGACACCGTGACCGGAACGCCGCCAGCTACGAGCGTGCCGGCACTCNNCGCCTCCAACGTGGCCACGGCGTCGGCTAACTCCACCCAGTGCACGGTCTCGGGGTACTACCGGACCGCCCTCGGAGTGAACGTCGGAACGGCTGGCGGGAACTGCCTCACCATCGAGACCCTCNNGGCAGCAACATCAGCATCACCGATGCAAGCCAATCCGTGACACTCTCGGGTGTCACCCTGGGTGGGGAGTTCCAGAACTCCACCGGGAACTTGCAGACCGTAAACGTCAATGACTCCCGGGGCACCTTGACCGGTTGGACGGTTACGGGCCAGATGGAGGGCGACTTCACCAACCTGTATCCCACGGGCAACGTGCCTGACAACTGGATCCCGGCCGACTTCCTGACCTGGGCGCCTTGGGTGGGTCTCTCGACCCCGGGCAACATCCCGGCTGACAACACCAACACCATCTTCTGCCCGGGGACCGGGTGCGTGGGCCCGAGCGGCCTAGCGGCTGCGGCGGGGACGCCAACTGTCGTTGTCGGTGGAACCCTGCCGGCCGGTCTTAACGGCACCGGCGCTGGGACCGGCGGCGTGTCGAGCACCCCGGCTGAGGTGTACTACGGGCCGACGGCCGTGTTGAACAACTACAACACGGGCGGCCAGGCGAAGGTCCTCTGCGAGGCGCCTACGGGCGGCGGCGGCGGCGAATTCACCTGCGGCGCCTATTTGTCACTGGCTGTGCCCCCGTACGTGGCGGCGGGTACCTACACGGCGACGATGGACATCATCGTCACGGGGCTGTAAGGCCAGGCGGTACCGACAGGTACCAACATCACGTAAGTGACGCAAACGATAGGGGCGGCGTGAGCCGCCCCTATCGTCGTCACTGGAGACCGCGGGGCGCTCACACGTAGAGCAATGCGCGGATAGGCGAGCGACAGGGCCGACCGGTGTGCGAAGGTGCCATGCCGGTCGGCCATTTATTTCGCTGTTCGCGGCGCCTCATAGCCCGTGCACCATGGGCACTGACGGTGGTTGGGCCCACGCGTGGCGGGTAAACTAGTGGGTACTCACCGCGTGGCAAGGGGGCTCAGGTGCATCCATGGTGGGCTGTTTGGAGGCTGCGAAGACTGGCGGCGCTTACCGGAGTGGTGCTGGCAACCGGTGTTATATCGCTCGTGGTTCCGGTGGGCACCGCAGGTGCCATCACCACCACCAACTACGCCCTCCAACCGGTATCGCTCCCGAACAGCACGACCCCGCGTTCGGACTTCACCTATGCACTGCGGCCGGGCCAGAACCTCACCGACGAGGTCGCACTGTCGAACTTCACCGATCAGCCGCAGTCGTTCTTGCTCTACGGCGCCGACGGCTACAACGTCCAGGCGGGGGGCGGGTTCGCGCTCCGCCCACGCGGCTACCACAACGTCGAGGTGGGGACGTGGGTCACCCTCGTCACCAGCACCTACACGCTGCCGCCGCGCACCTCGGCCGCCTTCCCCTTCGAGGTGCGCGTACCGCTCAATGCCTCGCCAGGTGACCACGTCGGGGGTGTAGTGGCACTCAACGTCGCCTCGACTCCCGCCGCCAGTGGCAAAGTCACCTTCAAGATCCGTAACGGAATAGCCGTTGCGATCTACGTGCGGGTCAGCGGGCCCATCCACCCCGGTGTGACCGTCACCCGAGTGGGCGCTCTCACCTCCGAACCGGCTCTTGCCTTCGCCAAGGGTAACGGCCGCGCCAGCGTCTTCTTCACCATCCACAACGTCGGCAACGCCGACCTACAGGGAACCGCCACCGCCAAGGTCACCGACATCTTCGGCCGCACCGTGAAGACCTTCCGCCCGGTGAAGCTGGCGCTGATCACGCCCGGTGCGATCTTCACCGTGATCGAACCCGTATGGAAGTCCCTCCCCGTCGCCGGCCCGCAACACGTCGTCGTCAGGTTTGTCACCGACAAGGCCGGCACGGTGAGTGCAAGCGACCTCTTGTGGATCATCCCCTGGGTGATCGTCGCCGTACTGGTGGCGATCATCCTCGCCATCATCTTCTGGCGACGCTTGCGCCGGCGTCGCCGGCGTCGCCAGCTCCAGCCATCCCTAGCGGCAGAGCCCGAACCGGCCGAACCCGTCGGGGCGGCACCATAAGCCGCTGACGAGCCGATTAGAGAGTGGGGCGGAGGTGAGACAGCACAAGCATCAGCAGTGGCCAGCTCGGTTGGTCGCGCTGGCTGTCGCGGCACTCGTCGTGCCACTTGTGGTCCTGGGGCCCACCACCATCGCGTGGGCCGCTTCGGACGGCGCCTCGTCGATCCAGCCTGCCCCACTGCAAGGAGCGTCTCCCCGGTCGGTCTTCTCCTACGACCTGAGGCCGAAGCAGGATGTCGTCGACGCCGTTCAGCTGACGAACACGACGCTTGCGCCCCAGAGCTTCAAGCTGTACGCAGCCGACGGCTATGACACAGTGAGCGGGGGCGTCTTCGCCCTACGCTCCGTAACCCAGCCGAAGGTTGGGGTGGGCGCCTGGGTCTACTTGCCGAGCACATCGGTAACGGTGCCACCTCACGGCAACGTCGTCGTCCCCTTCGTGCTCAGCGTGCCCCCTCACGTCTCACCTGGGGACCACATGGGAGGGATCGTCGCCCTCGACGAACAGCGCGCCGTCGTGCAGGGGGGCAGCACCCGTCTGCTCGTCCGCACCGGCGTCGGTGTTCGGATCCTCGTGCGAGTGCCTGGCCCGCTCAGCGCGCGCGTGTCGATCACCGCTGTGCGCGTGTCGGAGTCGGTGCCCCCCTTGTCGTTCCTGACAGGATCGAGCCGGGCGAGCGTGAAGGTGGCACTCGCCAACACCGGCAACACGGTTCTCTCCGGCGTCGTGCACGTCGCGGCGACCGACACCTTCGGCCGGACCGTCGCGCGCTTGGCACCTGTGCGGCTCGACGCGCTCGTGCCTGGTGCCCACGCCACGCTCGCCCTGCCACCGTGGAAGCACCTGCCGGTGATGGGGCCAACGATCGGTGTGCACGTGACTGTGAATGCGCGCGGCGCGATCGCCTCGGCCAACATCCGGTTCCACGACGTGCCGTGGATGCTGCTCGTCGTCGTAGTTCTGTGCTTCCTCGCGCTCGTGGCTGGCCTGTGGCGCCTGCGCCGCCACAGGAGACGTCCTCCCAAGATGGTCGATGAGCCCGCCATGACCGCCTCGGCCGGCGCTCCGTCTCCCGACGTGCGGTGGGCAGAGGTCGCCATAGCAGCTGCGGTCACCCTCGCTCTGGCGGGAGCGGCCTCTCGCGCGCGCCGTCATAGGCGTTCTCGCGCGCCGGCGCTCGAGCCCGTCGCGTCAGGCTCGTGGCACGGTCCCTCATACCAAGGCTGCTATAAAGCACCGGCTACTGAGCCAGACGCGGCCGACCCGCACGACCAAACCCCGCGCGAAGAAACAGGCTCCCCGTGCTGTGATGGGGCTCCGACGCAAGCCCCGCAGCTTCGCGCGGCATACTTCACGCGTCATCTGCTTCGTCGACCGCGGCAGAACAGCCGTACGAGGCGTTGCACCACGCACAAAGCCAGGGGCCTGCCGCTGCGGGCCGGGCGGACCCTCCTGGCGTTGCTCGCCGCGATCGCCATCCTCCTGCCCCTGGCGATCCTCATCCCGAGGGCTTCTGCTACCACGACGCCGACCTGGGCCGTCATCTCGAGCCCCGATATGACCGTCGGGTCGCCCGTTTCGCCCACGGAGAACCACCTGAACGGTGTGACACCCCTCTCGCCTACAGACGTCTGGGCGGTCGGCTACTACAA
>PLIG01000187.1 GCA_003139255.1 Acidimicrobiaceae bacterium
AGCTCGCGAGCCCGGGCCCTTGGTGACCTTGGTCCTGAGCCGAACTGTCGAAAAGGTCGACTCGATTAACCGGCCAACAGGGGCCGGGTCAAGAGAAGACTTCAGATGAGCATTGGTTGTCGAGCCGTTGGAGGTGACTGTGGAGAGCATCGATGACTCGCTGGTGGCGCGAAGCCTCACTGTTCCACCCGCGTAGCTCGGCGTCATCTTTGAGTGCGCGGACGTCGTCGAGCTGGGCCCGCAGCGCGGGAGCGAACTCCGTGCCGGGGAGGAAGTTGTCGCACGTTTCGCACACGTTGGCGTAGGGGCACGCTTGGGCGGCAAGGTGGCGCGAGCAGTAGCCGCCGGTGAGGCGTGTCTTGAGGAACTCCGATGCAATCCATTCGACCTTGGCCGGCACCGCCGCTGGTCGTCCGACTGGAACGACAGGGATGAGCTTGCGGACCTTGCTCATCGCTTCGTCGTAGGCGGCGCGAAGGGTGGGCGAGGCGAGCACGGCGTAGCGCAACGTCATCTCAGGGGTGACGTGACCGAGCAGTGCCATGAGGGCCTGCAGGCTCATGCCGGCGTTGGCGAGCTCGGTGGCGTAGGTATGCCTCAACATGTGAGGGGTCACTCGCAGCGGCGTGCCGCCAGGTCCGGTGAGACCGGCAGTCGCGACAGCGTCCCGAAGCCCCTCGCGGATCCGCCAAGACTTGAGTCGGCGACCGTGTTCGGAGAACAAGAAGTCGGTGGGTGCGCTGGTGCGGGGATGAGAGTGCGGACGCTGCTCACCGCGCTGGTTCATCCAGGTGTCGAGCGTGGCGACCGTGTCGGCGTCGAGAGGGACGGCGCGTTCGGTGCCAAGCTTGCCGAGCGGTACTCGCAGCCAGGTGCCGGTGGCCCCATAGTCGACGACACAACCGAGCTCGAGGTCAAGACATTCGCCAAGGCGCAGCCCGGCCCGCCGCAGCAGCATTATCGCTGAGCGGGCGAAGGAGTCTTGGAGGCGGCTCACGGCAATCATGAGGGCCGTATCACTGTCTGGGGCGAGCGCCCGCGGCAGCGGTCGTGGCAGACGGGGCACGTCCGAAGCGAACACGAGCCGGCGTGCCGGCCGGTCGGCCCATCCCCAGAGGGTGATGTCGTCGAGAAAGTTCCGGAGGGTGAGCACCGAGCCGTGCACGACGGACGCCGATACTCGCTGATCTCTGGCGACCCGTCCCCGCCATCGGCGGGTGCGGTTCCACACCAAGAACTCTTCGATGTGGTGGCGTTCGAGCTGCGTGAGCCGTGTCAACTCGGGATGGTGCTCACCAAGGAACAGGCCGAAGGGTATGAGGTCGTTCATAAGACCGTCGACCGATGAGCGCGACAGCACCGCGGAGCGTGCCCGGACGTAGCGCACCATCGCCTCGCGGATCTCGACACTGGGGACGGCCGCCAGTCGATCCTCCATCGTTGCTCCGTTAGGGCCTCGCTTGGGCGGTTCAGGGATCTGTCCGCACTCAAACAGCAGCTGGCGCAGTCCGAACAGACAGCTGTGCCACTGCTTGCGGGTTGTGGTCGAGGCGCTGGTGACTTCAGCGAGAGCGGCCTCGAACGCTTCGAGTTGGTCGGCGTTGAGCTGATCGATGGGCGCCGAGGACCAGGCAACCACAGCGGGCACGAACTGGTCGATGACGCTGCGGGACCAGCAGTAGCTCCATCCGAGGCGGCGGGCCTGCTCCCACATCCCGTCGAACTCAACGGGCCACAACTGGCGGACGGTCGCGCTCATCCCGCCGAGGTCCTTGGCTGCCAACAAGTCGAGGTCAATTTGCACCCGACCGGTGAGTGCCGCCCACGACACCAGCGACCATGCCTTGATCCGTCGGAGATCTGCCAGGCGCGTCCGAGTCGGTTGTGCCAGCCACGTTTCGAGATCGGGGTGCTGGTCGAGAAAGGCACGAGCGAGACGCAGACGGTCGCGCAACGCCCGGTCCGTGACGCCTAGCTCGTGACAGAAGATGGCGTAGTCCTCGATGAGAGGATGGTCGTCGTCGATCGCCCAGCGCGCGACGGCGGTCGTCATCGCCCCATCACCGCACGGGCTGCTGCGTACTCGGCGGCGACATGCTCATTGCACAGATGCACATAGTCAGCGGTGGTCTCAGGGCTCGCGTGACCCATCAGATCCCGCAGCACCAACAAGTCGATCCCCGCGGCAGCAAGCTCGGTGCCATAGGTGTGGCGCAACCGGTGGGGTCGCACCCTTGTTGCCCCGGAAGTGCCCCGGTGATAGCGGAACACGCTTCGCATGCCGGCCTCGGTCATGGCTCGCCCCGTCGTCGGGCCGCGTAACACCACGAAGCACTCTGGGGTTGTAAGGCCCGGCGGACGTTCGACGCGCAAGTAGGTGGCGAGCTCAGCAAAGAAGGTCCGGTCGACCGGCACTATACGTTCCCGGTTTCCCTTTCCGACCACTCGAACCTGGCGGCGACCCTGGTCGACATCGGCGAGGCGCAGTGATCGGACCTCGGCCGCGCGCAAGCCACCGAACACCATCAACAGAACGATCGCTCGGTCCCGATAGGTGACCAGATCGGCCAGGAACGCAGACACGTCCTTTGACTCCAGTGACTCCGGCAGTCGTCGCTGCTGGCGGACGAGACGACCGCCCTGGCGTGGGCGGCCGGGGCCGAGATGGCCGAGCACGCCACGTGTCTTGGGCCGCAGGCCCTGACCGCGACGGGGCGCGGGCACTGGGTTGTCCTGCCTCGATCCCGCCAGCACTTGATGCTCGAAGAACGCCCGCACTGCGGCGACTCGGCGGTTCACCGACGCCGGAGCCGAGCTGTGTCGGGCGGTGATGGCCACCACCTTGTCCCGGTCCGGTCGCCGCACCGACTGCCAGTCAATCCAGTCGAAGATGTCGGTCGGCACCACCTCTGCGAGGTCGACGCCTCGCCGGTCCAGAAAGCGAGCAAAGTTCACCACGTCGAACGCGTATGCCCTCACCGTCGCCGGCGAGAACGCCCGAGACTCCAGATGCGCCAAGAACGCGTTCGCCGCGTCGACACCCACCCAGGAGCCTGCCAGCCGATGCCCACCATCGCGTCGCTCCACCGCCACCGATGCCGCACGCGTACTCATCGCTCGTCCCCGGCAAATGCCTGCTCGCCTTCGTTGCAGCCGAGCAAACCCGCCAACCGCAACACATCGGCTTGGAACTCTTCAATCCCGTAGTCGCCGCTGCCGACGAAGCGACACAGCGACACAGCGAGGATCTCACGCTCGCTGACCAACCAGTTGCCGAGGAACTCCAGCAGTTCGCCGAGCTCCGCCGCGTCACCAGCGTCCAAGCACACCGGCCGCACCGTCATGTCACACCTCCAGGATCGTGCTCGGGCTCAGGATGCACCCGCGCGACTCCCGGCCGGTGGACCATCAAGCAGCTTTTGCGAGCTGAGCCTCCAATGGCCGGTTAACCAATATCGGATTGGTCGTTTTCAGGT
>PLIG01000065.1:0-325 GCA_003139255.1 Acidimicrobiaceae bacterium
ATCAATGAAAGGCATAGATCACCGCACCCCAGTAGCTGCCGTTGCCGGTACCGGCGAAGCTGTATGTGCCCTTGCTCGTGACCTGCTGGTAGGCAAGCTCCTCGTGGGCTTGGCTGTCAGATTTGTATGTCGTGGCGGTGTAGCCAGTGCTAGTGATAGTGAAAGGGCCGCCGTTGCTACCAACGGTACCTACCAATAGGTCGTTGGCATTCTGCGTGGTCGTAGTCGGTCCCACGCTGAAGTTGCCACTGGTGCCGGAGTTAGCGCTGTCCTCGTCCACGGACGTGTACCCGGCGAACTCGGCGATCGTCACCGCCACGTCGGC
>PLIG01000065.1:343-14997 GCA_003139255.1 Acidimicrobiaceae bacterium
CCCGCCGTGGTCGAGATGCTGATCGTGTCCGTATTGGGGTTTGAACCGGCCACGTAGGCGTCGTACTTCGCCTGGACGAACCCGGCCACGGTGAACGAGTCGGCGCTTGAGGTCACGGAGTTGTAGTTGCCGCCACCGGGGTAGGCAGCCGTGGCGCTGTAGGTGCCCGCCCCCGACGCCGTGATGACGCAGGTGTAGGTGGCGACGTTGGACGAGCCCGTCGGCCCGGTGTTGGACGAGCACGACGTGACCGGGCCGGTGAGTGTCCAGGTGACCGTCCCGCTTGGCGTGGTTCCACCGCTTGGCCCGGTGATGGTGGCGGTGAAGGTGACGCTATTGCCGAGCGTCGGGCTGGAGGGCGAGTTGGTGACCACGTTGGTCGGGGTGTACTTGGTGACAGTCAGGCCCGTTGAGGCGTTCTGTGTGGAGGTGGACAGGTTGGTGTCGCCGTTGTAGGTGGCAGTCACCGTGTAGGGGGCTCCCGATACAACGAGCGCGGTGGCCGTCGTGTTGCAGGTGGTGGCTGGCAGCGTGATGGTACACAGGGTCGTCACCCCGTTAGAGACCGTGATGGTATCGCCACTGGGAATAGCCTCTCCGAAGTGCGAGGTGACACCGGCGGTGAAGGTGACGCCCGACTCGCTTCCGTAGACCACCGAGGTCGGGGACTCCGACACCGTGGTCGTGGTCGAGTCCTTGCTCACCGTCAGGGACTGAGCCGGTGAAGACGTAGAGGTCAGGTAGTTGGGGTCGCTACCTGGGTTGTAGGTGGCTGTGATGCCGGTCGAGCCTGAGTAGGAGCCAGCAGCAATCTTGGTAGCTGTGAGAGGGCAGGAGCCCGACCCCACGTTCGACGAAGCGCTGAGGCTGCTCGTGGTGCAGAGCGANNCGTCCAGGTGACCGCACCGGTCGGGGTCGTGCCACCGGTCGGGCCGGTGACGGTGGCGGTGAAGGTCTCGGTCGTCTCGTTCCCGTACGTGATGGACGAGGACGACAGTGACACCGCGGTCGTCGGGGTGGCCTTGGTTATGGTGAGGCTCTGACCCGAGGAGGTTGAGGTCGCGTAGTTGCTATCGCCTACGTAGACGGCAGTCAGGGTGTAGCTACCCCCAAGAAGCTGCACGGAAGTCAAGAGGCAGGTGGCGCTCGCCGTATTCCCCGAGCCGCTCAGGCTGCCAGTGGTGCAGAGAGTAGTAGAGCCGTTCTTGATCGCGGCGGTGCCGGTGGGGGTGGCCCCAGCCGGGACCCCGGTCACGGTGGCGGTGAAGGTCTCGGTGCCCTCGGCCCCGTAGGTGACGCTGGAGGGCGAGACACCAAGCGACGTGCTCGATGCGCCAGGGTTGATCGTCAGATACTGGGTGCTGCTTGTCGAGCCCGTGTAGTTGCTGTCACCGCTGTAGGTAGCAGTGATCGTGTAGGGCGTCGCCGAGCCGAGAAGGGTGACGTTCCCAGCGTTGGTGTTGGAGATGCTGCAGGTGGTGGCGGGGAGGGTGATCGTGCAGAGGGGCGTGACCCCATTCGCTACGGAGATGGTCCCAGTGGGACCACTCGACGGGCTCACGGTGGCCGTGAAGGTGACCGACGACTCGTTGCCATAGGCGACCGAGGAAGCCGACGGGCTATTGAGCGTAGTCGTGGTGCCCCCCTTGTTCACCGTCAGGGACAGTGATCCTGACGTGGCGGTGAAGGTTTTCGAGTCCGTCACCGTGAACTTGAGTCCCGAGGTCGTGACAGCCGCGTTAGGGATGCCGGTGATGGCTCCGGTCGAGGTGTTCAAGGATGCCCACGACGGCAGGGTCCCCGAGGTGAGTGCCCAGTGTGTATAGCTGCCGCTGCCCCCGGTTGCAGTGAGAGTTGTCGTGTAGGACACGCCGACGGTTCCGTTCGGCAGGGAGCTGGTCGTCACCCCGAGGGCTGTGAACGAGGTCGTGGCTGTCGAGGACTGCCAGTTGTCTAGGTCCGCCATGACCGCGTATTGATACGTGGTGCCTGGGCTCAAGCCGCTATCTGTACAAGTGGGAGCGCTCACGGTGCAGACGATCACCTGGCCACCACCGGGGTTGCGGATCACCTCGTACTGCGCCCCAGGAAGCTGGGAGCCGGGTGGGGTCCAGCTGATTGTGACGGAGGTCGACGAAGCCTCCGTGGCGGTGGCGCTCGTAGGTGCGGACAGGCTGTTCGCCTGTGCCAGGGCGTAGTTGCCGGTCCCGTAGAGCATGATCACGGCCCAGTACGCCAAAGCCGCAGCCGCACCGGCGAGGAGGAAGCCCCCGGCAAAGAACAGGACGCGACCGATGAGACCCCGTGGCCGGTGGGTCATCAGGCGGTGAAGGCGGGTCCTCATCACTTTTGCACCGTGATCGTGACGGGGATATGGAAGGAGGCCCCCTGGCAGCCGCTATCCGAGGACGTACTCATTGAGGCCCCGTTAGGTATGTCGACGTTGACACTGCTGCCACTTGCCACCGAGATGCTCAGCCCCGTCTGGGTGGGAACAGAGACCCCGGTGGTGGAGCAGGTCCCAATCCCACCTACCGCATTCACCGAGCCGTTCTGGGAGATTGAGACGATGTTCACCGCGTAGCTGTTGGGGTTGTCCAGCGTCAACGCGAGGTCCGCGCTTGTTCCGGGGATGAGCTTGGAGGTGGGTGTGCCGGTCGCCGCGAGCACCGTGACCGACTGGACGGTCCCGACACTCGCAGTGCCAGAGCCAGAACCCAAAGTGAAGTATCCGTAGGCAGCGCCCGCAGCGAGGCCGACGACTAGGGCTACAGCCGCCCCGACAACAAGTGGGGCACGCCGCCACCACCGTATGAAGGCTCTCGGAACGTGTGTGAAGAAGTGCCTCATGGCGAAACCACCGTGCAGTTATTGATCGTGTCGTGGTAGTAGGCAGCTGTCGTGCCGTGGTAAGAAACCGGTGGCTTGGGCAGATGACAGGTGTTCGTGCGGTGCGCCGCACCGTTGTAGGTGTTGTAGGTCCCAGAGCCGAGGTAGATCGTCTCGTTGCCCTTCCCGCCAAAGATCGTGTCGTAGCTGCCTGGGCTCTGGATGGTGACGGTGTCTGTGCCGTTGCCGAGCGTGACGGTGTTGTGTGACCCGGTTCCGACGGTGACGGTGTCGTTGCCATTTCCGACGATGATCTGGTTGTACGAGCCATTGCCCACGGTCACGGTGTCGGTTCCGTTCCCCGCCCAGATGCTGTTGGACCCGTTGCCCACGGCGATCTTGTCGTTGCCGTTACCCACGCCGACCACGTTGTCGCCGTTCCCGGCCACGACCACGTCGTTGCCGTTGCCGTCGATGAGGACGTTGTCGCCGTTCCCGGCCCAGATGCAGTCATTGCCGTTGAAGCCGAGCACGAGGAAGTCCCCGCCAAAGGCGTACATGAAGTTGTTGCCGTTGTTGCCGATGAGGAACGGAAAGGACAGGTTGCCGATGATGAAGTTGGCGAAGGTCATCGAGGCGCACTGGGTAGGTGGCCCGATGACGGTCTGAGTGATGACCGGCGAGGTGCTGGCGGCGAAGCTGCCACCCCCGCCGTAGACGGCGTAGAGGCTGTCGGTGCCCACAGGCAGTGTCGAAGTCGTAAGCGTCGCCTTGCCGCTTGAGTTGAGGGTGGCTGTGCCGAGCAGGCTGTGAGTACCGGAGGGCGTCCCTAGGTAGAAGCTCACGGTCCCTGTCGGGGTTCCAGACCCAGAGGACTTGGTTACCGTGGCAGAAAGGGTCACAGACTCACCGAGCAGCGACGGGTTCGGCGAAGAGGTGAGGGCCGTCGATGTAGCTATAGGAGAGGTGACCACCTGCGTCACGATGTTGGAGGTACTCGTGGCGAAGGTGCCTGAGAGGCCCTGGTAGATCGCCTCGACGTAGGTATTCCCAGCCGGGAGGCTCGACGTGGAGTAGGTAGCCTTCCCCGAGCTGAGGGTCCCCGTCCCGAGCAAGGTGGTACAGCCCCCCGTCGATGACGTGCATTTGTAGAAGTCCACTGTCCCAGTCGGAGTCACAGATCCAAAGGACGCGCTAACCGTCGCGGTGAAGGTCACAGACTGACTCACCACTGACGGGTTGGGCGAAGAGGTCAGGGCTGTGGTCGTGGAAATAAGGGTCACCACTTGCGTCACGATGTTCGAGGTACTCGTGGCGAAGGTACCTGAAACCCCTTGGTACACAGCCTCGACGAACGTGTTGCCCAGTGCCAGGCTCGAAGTCGAGTAGCTGGCCTTCCCTGAGCTGAGCGTCCCGGTCCCTAGCAGGGTGGTGCAGCCCCCGGTCGCAGACGAGCACTTGTAGAAGTTGACTGTCCCGGTCGGTGTGGAAGACCCAACGGTCGGAGCCACCGTGGCCGTGAAGGTCACAGACTGATTCAGTACCGACGGGTTAGGAGCCGAGGTCAGGGTGGTAGTGGTGGAGATCAGGGTGACCACCTGGGTGACGATGTTGGAAGTGCTGCCTCCGAAGGTACCTGTCACTCCCTGGTAGATCGCCTCGACGTAGGTGTTCCCTAATGGCAGGGTCGAAGTGGAGTAGGTCGCCTTCCCTGAGCTGAGCGTCCCTGACCCCAGCAGCGTGGGTGAGCTACAGCTAATCGCCGAGGCGCACTTGTAAAGGTTCACGGTTCCCGTCGGGGTCGAAGACCCAGAGGTCGGGCTGACCGTGGCGGTGAATGTCACGGACTGACCGATCACCGACGGGTTCGGAGCCGAGGTGAGTGAGGTGGTGGTGGTGACGCTGGTCACCACCTGGGTGACGACGTTGGAGGTGCTGGCACCGAAGCTGCCTGAGACACCCTGGTAGATCGCCTCTATATAAGTAGTCCCCACCGGCAGGCTCGACGTGGAGTAGGTCGCCTTCCCAGAGCTGAGGGTCCCTGGCCCAAGCAAGCTCGTCGAGCTGCAAGCCGCAGTCGGGCACGTGTAGAAGTTCACGGTTCCTGTCGGGGTGGAGGACCCGGTGGTCGGGCTCACCGTGGCCGTGAAGAGCACAGACCCACCGAACACTGATGGGTTCGGAGCCGAGGTGAGGACCGTCTTGGTCGAGACGACCGAGGAGGTCACGACCTGCGTGACGATGTTGGAGGTGCTGCCAGAGAAGTTGGTGGAGGCTCCCTGGTAGACGGCTTCGACATAGGTGGTACCCGTCGGGAGGCCCGTCGTGGAGTAGGTGGCCTGCCCGTTGGAGGCGACCGTCCCTGGCCCGAGCAAGGTGCTGCAGGGTCCCGTAGCCGACGTGCAGGAGTAGAAGTTCACGCTCCCGGTGGGTCCGCTCGGATCAACGCTGGGGTTGGAGGCTGTGACCGTAGCGGTGAAGGTGACCGACGTCCCAGAGGTGGAGGGGTTCGGCGTAGAGGTGAGGGTCGTCGTCGTCGAGTCGGTGTACTGGGCGCTGCCCGAGTAGGTGAGGTTGAAGGTCCCGTTCTCGCAGTTGTCCTGGTTGCCGTCGTCCTTCAAGGAGATGGGCTCGCTCACGGTGTTAGTGCCGCCGCCGGTAACCGAAAGGGACCCTGAGAAGCTCGTCGACGTGATATCCGACGTGTTGCACGGGGGATCTGACGGATTGGTCGTGGACGGGGCGAAGGTGACACCCGACACCGAGAGCGAGGTCACCGAGATCGAAACCGAGAGCGGGTTGTGGACGGTGTAGAGGAGACAGCGCGTGACCCCCGGATAAAGCAGGGCCGCTGTCCCCGAGCAGGCTGGCGACGGGTAGATGGTGCTCGTGATCGTGAAGCCCGTGCCCGATGTCAGCTCGAACTTCGGTGTGCTCGGATGCTGTACCACGAGACCCGAGACGGCGAAGGTGAGGGCGGCAACGACCAGGGCGACCACACTGGTCACCCCCACTGTCCTCACTCGCCTGAACCTCGTCACTTCATCGACTCCCTAGACCCACCAGAAGGTGAGACCACCGAGCAGCCCAGGAGCGTCATGCTCCTGTGACTTCTCGCTGACCTCATCGACTGCTTACCGATCACGCTGTGCTTCCCGTCGCCTTGATCAACCGGTCCTGAACCCAGCCGGGTAGCCGGGCCGCGGAGTGGTCTCCGCGACCCGGCCTTCCGACCGCGTTGAAATGTGGAGAAGTGAGCCGAAGCTCACCCCTGCACCGTCATCTCGTGTTAGGTAGTTCCGTAGACGATCGGGACACTCGTGGTCTCACAGGTGTCCTGGTTGTTAGTCGTGTCGTTCATCGTGATCGTGAGACCGGTCCAGGCACCAACGTCGGTCCCAACAGGGATCTCAGTGCCAACCGGAGCCGAGCCACCGATGCTGAAGTCGGCAGCGACACAACCGGTGGGAAGCGTGCCGATTGTGGCGGTCACTGAGGCGACCTCTACGGGACTCGCGTTGGTGTTGGTGAAGGTACCCGACAGAGTCACGGTGTCGCCTGGGTACATGCCGCTGACTACGGTGCTCTGGTTCACCGTGATGCCGACGGGTGCGCCGACCCCGGCTGAGCCGTTGCCAGTACCACTCGTCGTCCAGAACGCCAGGGCTGCCCCAGCGATACCTAGGGTCAGACCAGCGGCGATGCCGACGGTCAAGACCTTTCTTGTCATGAAGCGTTTCATTGTGATGCTCCTTTGGTTTCTGTGGTTACTCGACAAGGGCGTCGGGTTCGCCACTCGCTCCCCAAAGGTCCGGCGACCAAGCTCGACCCCTGGATCATCACGTCGCCCTTACTGCTGGGGTCCTCCGCCTCGGAGTCCCCGTTTGTGCGGACCAGACGGGGCGGGTACTCAGCCCCGCCTGCCCAAACCGCAACATCTCGGCCTGACCGGACCCCGAGAGGTCCTGCCAGGTACGCCAACTTCATGGAACTAAGGCCCTCCTCACTTTCGATGAAGAACCGCTTCAACGAAGTTCCCCTGGTCGATCGGAATGTGAAGGGCTTCGGAGGCCTCGTAGGGACGCGCCACGCTGCCCGGTGTGCCTGAGGACTCCTCCGCCCTCACCGCAAATCGCGGCTCGGATTCAACTCTGGGCCAGCGATCTCACTGACGCGCCAACCTCATATCAACTAATCCCCAACTAATGCGAAGAGGTGAACAGGAGTTGCACATGAGTTGAACAGGGAGAACGCCGGGACTT
The DNA here is from genome assembly GCA_003139255.1 of Acidimicrobiaceae bacterium. Taxonomy (GTDB): domain Bacteria; phylum Actinomycetota; class Acidimicrobiia; order Acidimicrobiales; family UBA8190; genus Bog-564. The sequence goes on from PLIG01000065.1 coordinate 7,435, forward strand.
ACGTGGGCACGTCCTCGACGCCGCTGGCCTCGTCGACGTTTTCATCAGCGCCCACTGCGTCCTGGTACCGGCGCGGTCTCCGTGGCGATGCGGTGCTGGGTATGCGACGAGGCTCAACCCGGCGCCCCGGCGCCCCGGGCCTCCTGCCCTTTGTGCTGGCGGTCCGGGAGCCCAGGGGTGGGGATGTTGACAGAATGTTGAGATGCCATAGACGGGCTAGTGGTTCCGGTCGGCGACCATTCTCCGTGTGGCTACGAGCACCGGGGTGCCCGGGCGGCCCGACACGTCAAGTGGGAGCCCTTCTTTGAGCACGCGTCTCGCCGACCCCTCGGGGGTACGGACGCGCGTTGCAGGTAGGGCGCGCCTGGCCGCGCCCTGCTCAAGATCGTCCTCGAAGAGTTGCCCACGCAGTTCGAAGCCAAGGCAGCAGCGATGAGGTTCCGAAGGACCTCGGGAGGCGGCGAGGCGGTAGCCGACGGCGGCGCGCAACCACTGGCAAGCGACGAGCGGGTGTCCGAGAGCACGGCACTAAGGGGGTCGCGCGCCCAGCTCGGTGAGCTGCTCGTGGGAGCCCAGCTGATCACCCACGCCCAGCTGGCAGAAGCCCTTCTCCAGCAGTCCTCCTCGGGCAAGCGGATCGGCACGCTCTTGGTCGAGCTTGGGGCGGTCACCGAACAAGGTCTCGCCCAGGTCTTGTCGGAACAGCTCGACATCCCCCTCGTCGACCTCTCGCAGACCACCCCGACCCCCGAAGCCGTCGAAGTCCTGCCCGAAACTGTGGCCCGTGCCCATTTGGCCGTGCCCATCGTCCTCGACGAGAACGGGGTGACGATCGCTGTATGCGACCCGAGCCCGGACCTGGCGAACACCCTCGCCAACGCCTCGGGCCACCTCGTGCGCCTCGCTATCGCTTCGCGTTCTGACGTACAGCGCGCGATCGACTCCGCCTACCGGGCGCTCGGAAACATCAAGAAGCACGTCCAGGCCTTCGAGGCAACCGAGGCGCCTCGCCGACCGGTAGAGATGACGGTACCGCAGGCGATAGCAGAGGACGCGCCGGTGGTGCAGGTCGTGAACCTGATCATCACCCAGGCGCTGAGAGACCGCTCCTCGGACATCCACATCGAGCCCCAGGGCGAACGTCTGAGGGTTCGCTATCGCATCGACGGCGCTCTGCACGACGCCGTAGAGCTGCCCTCCACCATGGCACCGGCGCTCACCAGCCGCATCAAAATCCTGGCGGGCATGAACATCGTGGAACGCCGGCGGCCCCAGGACGGACAGATCACGATGGAGATCGACAATCGCGAGATCGACATCAGGGTCTCCACCGTGTCCACCATCTGGGGGGAGTCCTGCGTGATGCGGCTGCTAGACCGAAGCCGCTCGCTCTACGAAATGAGCGATCTCGGGATGCCTTCTGTGACCCACGAGTCGTTCGCCCACATGATCCGCGCGCCGTTCGGGATGATGCTGTGCGCCGGCCCGACGGGTAGCGGAAAGACCACGACCCTCTACGCGGCGCTCAACGAGATCGACGAGCCGCACCGCAACATCATGACGATCGAGGACCCCGTCGAGTACATCTTCCCGTCGATCAACCAGATCCAGACGAACGAACAGGCAGGGATTACTTTTGCCACTGGGCTCAGCTCGATCCTGCGCCAGGACCCGGACGTGATCCTCGTCGGCGAGATCCGCGACGTGGACACCGCCCGAGTGGCCGTCCAGTCCGCTCTCACCGGGCACTTCGTGCTCTCCTCCCTGCACGCGACGGACTGCGCGGCGGCGCTTCACCGCTTCTTGGACATGGGCATCGAGTCGTTCCTGATTGCCTCCTCCGTCCTGGCGGTCGTCAGCCAGCGCCTCGTCCGCCGCATCTGCCAGACCTGCCGGGTGCCGTACGAGCCCAAAGACGAAGAGATCGCCTTCTACGAAGACAGCGGAGGCGAGTTCAAGGCGAAGTTCTGGCAGGGCGAGGGCTGCAACTTCTGTGCGGGAACCGGTTACCGGGAGCGCATCGGCGTGTTCGAACTGATGCGAATCACCCCGGAGATCAAGAGGCTCGTAGTGGGGTGGGCCACCCAGGAGGAGCTCCAGCGGATGGCGGTGTCGCAGGGAATGCGCACGCTTCGCGACGAAGCCGTCCGCCTCATCTCTGAAGACATCACGACGATCTCCGAAGTCGTCCGTTCCATCTACGCCGCGTGAGCGAAGGATAGCGACCATGGCCAAGTACAAGTTCACCGCCGTCAGCTCCGACGGGGCGACAATCTCAGGTGTCGAGGACGCTCTCACAGCGAGCATGGCGCGGCGCGCTCTCATCGACAGGGAGCTGGCACCAATAGAAGTCCTCGAGAAGAAGAACATTCTCAAGCTCGAGATCACCAAAAAGAAGGTCTCGCGCCGCGAGCTCATGCACTTCTCGCGTCAGATGGCCGTGTTCATGCGCGCCGGCATCCCGGTGCTGGAGGCCCTCGAAGTGATGACCGAGGAGCTCGGGAACAAGGTCTTCTCGAGGGTCTTCGCCGAGATGGCCGACTCGCTGCGTTCGGGTGAGACTTTCGCAGGCGCTGCGACCCTTCATCCCGAGGCGTTCCCGCCTTACTACTTGGGAATTCTTCGCTCGGCGGAGCTCACAGGCAACCTCGACATCGTCCTCGACCAGCTCGCCGACTACCTCGACCGCGACATCGAAGCGCGCCGGAAGGTGAGCGGGGCGCTCATGTACCCAGGGATCGTCTTCTGCTTCGCCATCCTGGCTGTGGTCATCATCACCGGGTGGGTGCTCCCGCGGTTTAAGACGTTTTTCTCCTCGCTCCACGCGAAGCTCCCGCTTCCTACCCGGATGCTGCTCGCGATCGCCAACTTCGTCACGAGTGACTGGTATGTCCTAGCCGTGGTGGCAGCCGCCATCATCTTGATGGTCGTTCTCGGTACTGTCACCAACCGCGGCCGCGCGATTCGGGACCGAACCTTCCTAAAGGTGCCGGTCCTCGGCGACCTCATCCGAACCGCCATCCTCGAGCGGTTCTGTCGGATCCTCTACTCGATGGTCACTACCGGCGTCCCGTTGCCCGAGGCCCTCCAGGTCACGAGCGAGGCCACCACGAACACCGTCTACCGCAGCGGTCTCTCAGTCGCTCGCTCCGAGATGATGCGCGGAGAGGGACTGGCGGGCCCGCTCTCGGCGACCGGGCTCTTTCCTCCGGCGGCCCGCCACATGCTCCTAGTGGGCGAGAGCACAGGGACCATGGACAATCAGCTGGAATCGGCGGCGATCTACTTCGACCGGGAGCTCGACTACAAGCTGAAGCGCTTCACTGCTCTCTTTGAGCCGGCCGTCATCACCGTCGTCGGCCTCATCGTCGGCTTCGTGGCAATCGCCCTCATCTCGGCAATGTATGGGATTTACCGCCAGGTGCATGTCTGATGTCCATCCACGCAGCAATACAAGAGATCTCAGGTCCAGCGGACGAGGAGGTGTCGGTATAGACAAAGGCATCTCACCTCAACCTCGCAATTCAGCACAACATCAACCGTGCCGGACTCAAATCCGGCAACACACAGAAGAAAGGAACTCCTAAAACCATGTGGGAAAAAATGAAGGAAAAGAGGAACGAGGGGGGCTTCACCCTCATTGAGCTCCTCATCGTCATCATCGTCCTGGGCATCCTGGCCGCGATCGTGGTGTTCGCGGTGGGAACCACGACATCGAACGCGGCATCCGCCTCTTGCCAGTCCGACGCCAAGTCCACCGAGACGGCCATCGAGGCCTACCACGCGCAGATGCAGGCCTGGCCCCCAGCCGACGCCTGGACGCAGCTGACCGTGGCGCAGACAAACCAGCAGGGCACGTCGGTTGGGCCATGGCTCCGAGTGGCGCCTTCGACGGCGAGGTACGCGATCAACTTCGACGGCAGTGGCAACATCTCGGCTGACAAGTCGGCCGTCACCGCGTACACCGCGGCGGATAACATCGACACCGCCACTGGCGGAGTCACGAAAGTATGTGACAACGCCACAACCTAACCTGGCGACATTGGTCAACCGCAAGCGGGAGGGGGCTATTGTCCCCTCCCGCTTGTCGCTATTTGAGGGTCACTCGTTCGCCCTAGTCAGCACCCTCGAGATGGCCGACTCGCATGCTACGCGCCCACTTCGCCTCATCCGGCCACCAAGACAGGCTGCTTTCGAGTGGCTCCCGGCCCGACTGGCGCAACTGCCGACGTGCCACTGCCCCCATGTCTCCGCCTAGCCGCACTTGTTGAGGTGATCGTCGAAGCCGCGGAATAAGGCCGGCCCCAAGGTGAATGCGTCATCGAGTAGAGCGCGGTCCAGGTCCATCTGGTCGACTCGAGCAAGCTGCCTTCGCGCCGTAGCACATGGAACGTACATGCTCGCGCAGTGATGGAGATTACCTGACCATCTCCATCCGAAGGCCGAGGCTGTCCCACTCGGGGTCCTCGGGGAGGCGGTTCACCGCCCTGGAGACGATTCGCCTCGCCGTCCACAGACATGCGGCGGCATCAAGGAAGTGCGCTGGCCTCACTCTAGGAAGTCGCGCGTTGATGATGCGCTCTACGCCCGGGAACCGCTTCGTGAGCAATGTCCCGCGCTCTTCCAGCCCTGATTGCGAGTGCTTAGAGAACTGCACAGGCTGGTCTTCGTTCAGCTGGTAGAAGCTGAGCTCCGGATGGACCTCGAAGACCGTGCGTTGCCAATAGGGAGCGATGTCCTTGTCGACCTCAGAAACACGCACCAGTTGGCGCCAGCTGATAGGGCTCAGGTGGCCACCGTTGGCAGCAGCAGCTTCTTCGAACGTGCTCTTGTTCAATGCAGTTCGCGCGGGCGCCGAGACGATCGCGCTCGACCTAGGCCGGCCGAGGATGCGCCGGGCATCGCGGTCGCAGTGCCGGCCCCGCGGAGTCGGCTCATCCGGCAGGCCCACGGGGGCAAACAGCGCGATGACTTGGTAAGCCGGCTTGTAGTCCAGAATATCGAGGAAGGACTTGAAGACCTGCGGGTCCTCGGGCGACATCGTGATCCCCTGGAGCTTCGCGGTCGCTGCCAACCAACCAGGCGGGCACGGCACAGCGCCAGCCAGCAAGCGGTAAGGAAGCCGCGCCCCGCGTTGAGACATCATCGTCGACACGAGGAGTCACCCTACCCAATCCCACGTAAGGTCAGCTGTTGGCGCCCCTCACGACCCAACTCTGGATCACGATGCCAGTGCCACAGTGAGCGACGTTCGGAGGCGAATTGCAGGGATCCTGGGAGGTGCATNNCGCCACCGTCGCCGTCAGCGCTGAATTCGTCGCGGAACAGTTCAACTGCTGACACGCGTTGAAAGTGATCACCCGCGTGTTCTGGTAGTTCGGATAGGTGAGATTGAGCGTACCCGTGCAGTCGACGGTCAAGGTGATGCCGTTGATGGTCATGGTCGCCGTATTGTGATCGGGGTTGATGAATGTGGTGCCATCGGGAAGGCAATCGTCACCCGAGTTGTTTGTGGAGCACGGAAGGTTCGGGTTCGCGAACCCACTTTTCCCCGGATTCGGCACGCAAGGGTTATCGTAGGCCACGGGCTGAGCGCTGTTAAATGCGTAATACGAGTACCGGACGGCCTGTACTGCCGCGTCGACGGCACTGTCAGCAGCATACTCCGAAGCACGTTGGCTCTGCAGATTCGACGTATTCATCAGATCGTTGCCAGACAGGGAAAGCAGGCCAAGCAGCACAAAGGCGATTGCGACGACGAAGAGCAGGGCTAACAGGAGTACGACACCCTCCTCGTCCGGGCACGGAGATTCGTAATCCTGTCGGACCGCTTTGCCCATCTGTGTCCCATCCATTTCCATCTGACGCTCCTGGTCCGTCACCTAAAAGAGTTGAACGGTTGTCGTGTAACTGCCGCTCGCGGCAGTTCCGTTGGTGTCTGTGATCGATGCGAGGGGTGTAAACGTGAACGAAGCAGACGATCCGGTGTTGACACTCCCGGATCCACTTGGATTGGCCGTCAGCGTGAACGTGACCGTCTGGTTGCTGTTGGAGAAGGTGAAGGTCCCGGGCGCAGTCCCGGTATGCCCGCTGCTCCAGTACACGCTGTTGATCGGGGAATTCGTGGCGAGCTGGGTAATCGATATCGCCGTGTGCGAGCCTTGCGTGATGCCACAGCTGGTTCGGTCGCACAGAGTGAGTGTCCCAGTCGATCCGAGAGAACTGATGGCGGATGCACTCAATGGCTGGCTGAAGGTGACCGAAATGGTGTCACCTTTCGCCGCCTTGCCCGCCGTGTTGCCTGTCGCATTGGTACTGGTGACAGACGTGACCGTCATGGCGGGCCACGCCACGGTGACCGAACCGGTCTGGGCCACGGTCTCATAATTGCCGTCGCCAGAGTAGGTGGTAGTGAACTGGTAGGTACCGGCTTGGGAGTTGGCGACTGCACAGTCGGTGGCTGCGGTCGTGGTCGCGCTGTAGCCTGAGCCACTCAGACTGCTCGGGCCACAGGTCGGGGCCGTGCCGGGAGCGGAGGTGAAGACCACCTGCACCGTTCCCGTCGGCGTGGGTCCATTGGATGGACCGGCCACGGTGGCAGAGAACGTCATGGTCTGTGCCGGAGTCGGGTTGGAGGGCGACACGCTCACGGTGAGCGTCGGGGTCGAAGGCGCCACGGTAGCTGTGGCGTAACCGGCTGTGGCGCTGTAATTGCCGTCACCGGCATAGTTGCCGGTGAGTTGGTAAACGCCGGGCCCAGGGCTCGAGACGGTGCAGGTGGCCGTCGAATAGTTAGTCCCATGCTGCGGGAAAAGACTTGAGCACGACGACGGCGAAACCGAAGCGCCGTTCAAGGTCAAGACCCATGTGATGGTGCCAGTCGGCGCGACCGGTGTTGGATTTGGATTGGACCCAGTCAGGGTGGCCGAGAAGGTGAGTGTCGACGTCTGGAGGTAGACGGGATTCGTGGGCGATGACGTCACCGCGAAGGTGGGGGCGGGGTGCGGCGGGCTCTGGTTCGGATTGGTCACGATGAAGCTCAGCGTGTCAGCCACGCCGTTCACGTCGGTTGCCGTCAACGTGATTTGCTGGATATCGCTCTGGTCGTTCGCCGCGCAAGTCGTGGGGGGAGCGTCCCAATGGAGGCTGGAGCTGTTCCACCACTGGATCTTGCTGATCCCGAGCGTCACACCCGATACCGCCGAGCTCGGAAGCGGCGCTGCCGTGGCGACAACGCCTGGCGAGGTTGCCACCGTGAACGTCGAGGTCGCCGAGTTATTGGCCGTGTCGGATATCACCACGGGATACGAAGTCCCCATCATCAAGCCGGTGGGGATGGAAAAAACCACGGTCGACGAGCCATTGTTCCCCGTCGTGCCACCGGACGAAGGTGTCGACGACTGGGCCCCGACCATGACGCTCAACGTCGCGTTCGCTTTGAACCCCGACACCGGAACCGTGACAGACGTCCCGGTCGGTCCACTTCCCGGGCTGAGCGCTCCGAGGTGGGACGTGACGCTGAAGTTCGTCGCCGAGGGGGCCGAATTCGAGCCATCCCAGAGG
>PLIG01000192.1 GCA_003139255.1 Acidimicrobiaceae bacterium
CAACAACGGACGGGACACTCTCCGCTTGAGGACGCTCACCGCATTAGAAAGGGGGCTGTAGCCTCGTACTTACAGGTGGGCAGGATCGAGGAGCGGCGGTGGTGACCGAAGGCGGCGGTTCCCCCCAGGAGCACGTATCACGAGCATCTCCTAGCGTGCTCGGCAGCCCTGGCTCCTCGGGCTTGTTACGGGCACAGAGGATTCTGCGCTCGAGATGGTATGTGCTGGCCGTCGCGCTGGTCGCGGTCGGCACGGGCATCGGTCTTGGTTTCGGCCTCTCGTCCTCTCCCAGGACGCCGAGGGCCACGAGCGGCTCCGTAGTCGTCCAGAACGTCAAACTTGCGGAGAACTCGGGCTTTTCGGGCTTTCCGGACTTCACGTGTCCCTCAGTGTCCTTGTGCGTGGCCGTCGATGGCTCGGGGGACGTGTACTTCTCCACGGACCCAGCTCGTTCGGGACCCTGGAACGACATCAAGCTCGCCGGGTTCGCGCCCCCCAGTTTGAACTACCTTTCTTGCCCGTCGTCCGGCTTCTGCGTCGCCGTGGGGACCGACGTGTTCGTATCGACCGACCCTACGGGGGGATCTGCTACCTGGGCCTACCAAGGCCTGAGCAACCTCCAGTTGAATCTAGGCCCGATCTCTTGTACGTCAGCCGCTCTGTGCGTGTCGGTCGGCGGGGAAGGCGGTTCGACGATCGGTTTGGACTACTTCTCGACCGATCCAGGCGGGGGTGCGGCGGCTTGGCACGCGTTCGATTTACACCACGCGTTCGGTTTACCCAATCCCTCCAATATCCCGTCGTATCTCTCTCAGTTCGGGTCAGTATCTTGCCCGTCGGTGTCCCTGTGCGTCGCCGGCGGAGTAGATGGGCAGGTGGCGGTCTCGACCGATCCCGCAGGTGGGAGTTCCACCTGGAAGGTTTCGGTCATCGAACCTTCCAGCAGGGATCTGAACGCGGCAGATGCCCACACGATCGGTGGCATCACGTGCGTCGGGGTGAACTTCTGTGTCGCCGTCGACGGACTGGGAGGGATACTGACCAGCACCGATCCGACGAGAGGGTCGGCAGCGTGGCATCGCTACAGGGTCCCTGGAGTCTTGGGCTGGGGGGCTCCGTTGTGTCCGATCTCATCGTGGTGCGGCGACGTGTTCAGGGATACCCACTTCCGCTTCGGCACCGTTTTAGGCATCAATCCGCTTGCTGGCCCCTCGGCTTGGGGACCCCTCCACCGTCTTTGGGGGAGCCGCTACAACCCTGTTTCAGGCTCTATCTCTTGCCCATCGGTCGGTCGATGCTATCTCTTGAAAGTGAGCGGCTCACCTCCATAACGCTCTGTTCTCGCGCGGCGTGAGACGGTCGCGTGGGGTCATGTCTGACGCGCCCGAACGAGTCCTCGGTGTGCGGGGCCACGCCGAGACCCACGACATAACTGCAATTCTTGAGCGCATTCGTCCCTGGAGAAGGGTACGCGAGATGTGCCGGAGTAGGGCGGCCCGTTCACCCCACCCTGAGACGCAAGCCATCCTGTAATCACCGAGCCGAGCAATCCAGAGCGGGCGACGGCCGGAGCCAACCTCAGCCTGGGGCAGTGCAACTCAAGCATTCCCGCCCCACTAATTCACGAAGACCTATCTGCTCGCGAGAGACAGCAGTCGGCGCTCAATCGCTGATCGAGAGGGATCACCAACCGATATTCGGAGGCACCCGGGACCTGCTCCGGTCAGAGCTTCTCTGGCGGCCTAGCCAGACCAGGAAACCACTCTGATGGTGGTGGTCAGCAGCACAGTCATCATGACCGGAACCATGTACCGACCGTTGATCCTAGCCCATGCGGAAGCTGGGTGCTATGACTCTATGGCGTCTGTCAAAGTGTGGGTGGACGCTAGAGGGGGGACAGATACGTGACTGTAGAGCAGAGTGCGGAGCAGAATATTGGGTCGGCGCAGGCGGCTTATGCGGCGTTCTCTTGGGGTGATGCCACGGCGGCGATAGACAATCTGGCCGACAACATCGAGTGGGTCGTCCCCGGTAACAGCGCGGTGAGCGGTACCTACCATGGCAAGGAAGAGGTGGGTGCCTTTTTTGTGAAGCTGATGGAGAAGTCGTTCACCACGGTGCCCGAGCACTCCCTCGGTGATGAGGAACGGGTCATGGTGCTCACCCGCGTGACGGCTGCTGGCGAGTCAAGTGACGAGGTGGACATCTTCACCTACCGGGACGGCAAGGTTGTGAAGGCTCAGAGCGTGGTGGACACGTTATTCTTCCAGCGGATCTTCGGCACCAAGTAGANNTAGCCCGTTGCCATCGCAGGTCTTGGGTGCCCTCGAAGTGCTGGCGGGTGACGCTCACGACTGCAAGCACCATCAGAAACGCGGGTGGCACTGACCATGCGTCAGGGCACGCGCAAAGTGTAGATATGCCGGTAATCCTTAATGCCGTCGTCGCGGGGACGTGCCCCGACCGGAATGACGGGTCGACGCGCTGGCGGATAGTGACATCGGCATAGTCAGCGGGACCCGTTGTCCGGCGAGATGGACAATTCAATCATCATCGTCATCGTCGTCGTCGTAGGGACCAACGGACAGTCTGGCGCGCGCTCGACGCTCTTGGCGTTTGATCTCGGCCTGCTCGGCAAGGATTCGTTCACACTCGACCAAAAGTGATGGCCTGCCGTCGGCAATCTCGGGGTCAAGACCGATGTCGTCCTCACCCAGGGTCCAGTCGGGCTCATCTCGACCGTCGACCCACTCGCTCGACAGCTGGGACGTTCCGGCTCCCACCTCGTCCTGGTCGACCTCCCCAAACTGGTTCGCCATCTCGTAGTCGAACCATAAGGTGCGGGACCTCTTGGTCTTCTGCTTCTTGCGAGCCTTCCACGGCTGGCTAGCGTTACGGTCCTGACTCGGAGGACCCGACGGCCTATGCAAAGTCCGCGTTAGGCCACCTTGCTGAAATCCCAGCCTTGGACGGCGTGGGTTCCGTCGCAACCCCATCGACCCCCGCAACGCGTCTAACTGGGCGTCGACACGGTCGAGCATGCGTGCTTGGTAGATCAAGAGGATGTCAGGGTCTAGGACCACTTCGAGCCGACGCTTCCAGACCTGTCGGCAAGTCCACTGCGACATCCCGGTCAACTCGGAGATCCTGGCGAACGTCAGCCCTGCGGCTCGCATGGCCCTGACTCGCTCGTAGCGCTCGATCTCAGGGCTCTGAAATACGGGATCAGCGTTCATCACGGCGTGAACCTCACTCGGCCCTCGCGCTCCAGCTCCCGCCACCAGCCGCCGATCACCGGCGTCTCACATGTTGGGCACATGGACACCGCCATCTGCTGCCAAAGCCACCGAAAATCCCTGCTAATCGTGCTTCGATCAACGCCCAGCTGACGCGCCAACAGGGCGCGTGCGCCATGCTCGGTTGGTAGGTAAGCACCCTCATCCCACAGCTCCAAAATCTTGACTCGCCTCAACAACGCGGCGTCCTGCCTCTCACGGTTATGCCGGTTCCGACCAACACCGCGCCGAGTGGCTTCTGCCGATGTTGTCGGTGCTGCCCACGCTCTTCTCGTGACCATCGTCGCCTCCTTCTTCCCACACCTCGCGCACCTTGGTCGTGTAGCTCCAGTGTGCATCAAGTGAGGCGTCAACGATGCGCGCGCTTAAAGATCGCGCGGAATCTGAAGAGGTTCTGGGCCTGACGTCTTACACCCAGTGATCGGGGAGCGCTCCGCGCGTCCAGAACGGAAAAAACGTGACGCTCCTCCTTCGCAGGTAGCTTCTCGTGACTATCCAAACTCGCTGACGGTCTCACACGATGCTCCCGTTGTACGTTCTCATGAGGACCAAAACGCTCTTCGCGTGGTACCAACACTCCAGCAGCTTGTGTCACCAACCCCGAGATGTTGCACACTTAGCCGTGGGGTGTTGTTGCACAGGATTGTGCGGTGTTATGCACCCTGAGCTGGGTGTACCCCCTGTGCCGACACTGAGGTCAGAGGCTGAATCCTCTGGTCTTTTTCAACGTTTCTGGAAGTGATTCCGAATCGTTGGAATCAGAATCGTTTCTTGATTCTGGAAGTGATTCTTTGATTCTCCGAATCGATTCCATTTCCGATTCCGACCCCCCCTTTAGGGGGGCGGAGGAATAGAAACGATCAAGGAAGAAGCGAGTACAGCTTGCTGTTCCCTTGGGCCTCCATCACCACCCGAGACTCTGGGTCGTCAGCGAGTTCATGAAGAAGCTTGATCTTCACCCCCATTGAGCCTCCCTTGATCGGTTCCAGCAACTGGTTTTGGCTGATCGGAGCCCGGCCATCGGCGTGTGCTTCCTCCAGAGCGGCCATGATGGCGGCGCGGAGCTGTAGCCACTTCTCCTGCCGCCGGTCTGGCTCGCTGTTCGCCGCCATCTCCCACTGAGCACCTGTGTCAACTACCACCTCCACGGGAACGAGGGAGTCGCCGACTGGTTCAAGTCGAAGCGCGATGGGTGGCCCCTCCGCAACATTTTTCTGGTCATCGACCGTTAGTAAGAGTGAATCAGCCGGTCCCTTATTCAACATCAGCATCGTGTCCGCTGCGCCTCGGAGGGCACCTGAGCCTCGTTCGCTGCCGCCGTCCTTGCCGGTGTGGTGGTTGCACAGCACGGCGGAATTTAGGGTGAACCGCAGTCGGTCGAAAGCCTCTATGACCCTTCCCGTGTCCTTCGCCGAGTTCTCTTCACCACCCACCATCGACCGAGCATAGGTATCCAGCACGATGAGAGCGGGTTGGACATCGAGAGCCTCGACCGCTGCGATAGCTTCCGCCACTGACGTCGTGTCAAGCAGGTTGACCCCCCGCGTGATGGTGTAGAAGTCCGGCGGTGGAGCTTTGAGTCCATAGTGCGTGTAAAGCGCTCGGTATCGCTTAGGTAGGCCACCAACACCCTCCGCACAGACGTACACGACGGGACCTTTGATAACCGGTCGACCCAGCCAAGGTCGACCGGTGGCTACGCAGAGGCACCAATCGAGAACGATGAACGTCTTTCCGAGCTTTGGGAGGCTGTACAACACAGCGAGACCGCGTTCCTCGATCAGCCCTTCGATCAGGAACATCGGGTCTGGCATAGCCATGATTTCGGCAAAAGACAAAAGTCGGATACCTCGACCCTCGACTTGTCGCTCAACAGCCCGGATAAAGCCCTCGACCTCGTCTTTCCGGGCACCCACCTTTAGCAGCTTTGAGCCGAGCCGCTCCGCGTAATGCTCCGACTCACGCGCGATCGTCGTAGCTGCGGCGACAGCGTCGCGATTGACCCGGTCATCGGGCATGAGAGTCCCTGACGTCTTCACGGACTCGATGAACGCGTTCATCACCTCTAGGGCGACTTCTAAGTGATCTGGACCAGCTTGTGGTTGCTGATCGGTCGTGAGCTGCTTGGGGCTGTCTCGGCGAGTGACAAACGCGTAGGCGACGACGAACTCCTTGAACTCCTCAGGGTTCGCTTTCGTCCCCTCGCGAATCACCGGGATGAAGACAGCAGGCTTGACTCCCACCGAGGCGAAGAGATCGACAATCGTTGGGACGTCGTACTGCTTGCGCAGCATGCAGTAGCCCGCAGGGGTGGGGTCTCCTCCCCGCGCTAGGTGACTTCGGTATACACTTAG
>PLIG01000203.1 GCA_003139255.1 Acidimicrobiaceae bacterium
ATCGCCCAGCCAATTCACGAAGACCTATCTGCTCGCGAGAGGGAGCGGTCGGCGCTCACGGTTAATGGAGAGGGATCATCGACCCCGGCGTGCATGGCGTCTCTTAAACTGTGGGTGCACGCCAGAAGGAGGACAGACCGTGGCTGCAGAGCAGAGTGTGGAGCAGAATATTGGGTCGGCGCAGGCGTCTTATGCGGCGTTCTCTTGGGGCGACGCCGCTGCGGCGATGAATAGTATGGCCGACGACATCGAGTGGGTCGTCCCCGGCAACAGCGCGGTGAGCGGTACCTACCATGGCAAGGAAGGCGTGCGCGCCTTTCTTATGAAGCTGATGGAAAAGTCGTACACCACAAAGCCCGAGCACTTCCTCGGTGATGAGGAACGGGTCATGGTGCTCACCCACTCGACTGTTGCCGGCGAGTCAAGTGACCAGGTGGACATCTTCACCTACCGAGATGGCAAGGTTGTGAAGGCTCAGAGCGTGCTGGACACGTTATTTTTCCAACGGATCTTCGGCACCAAGTAGAACGGTCGACGATCACGAGAGCCCACCGTGGGCGGTCGCCCACCGGTTCGTCGTAGCCCGTTGCCATCGCAGGTCCTGGGGGCCCTCGAAGTGCTCGTTGGTGACGCTCGCGACTGCAAGCACCACCAGAAACGGGGATGGCGCTGACCGTGCATCAGGGCACGCGCAACGTGCCATCACCCCATGGCCGAGGTGCCTTCCGAGCATGACCGACCGAGATTGACGGCGCTGAACAATACAGCCCGACCCTCACTACCAGGCAGCTCGACGGCCCCGTACTCCTCCCGGCATTTCCACCGGTCACGCCACGGGCCCAACCCCGCTCGTGGAAGGTAGCATCCGACACGCAACTGTCGGTCAAGACGGTCACCAGCTCGGCGTTAGGAGATACCCGACGGAAGTTCTGGTCCGCGACTAGGCGGTCCCGGCGATCCACAGGCTCTTCCTCGTTGGACGACGGCGTAATCTGCTCAATCATGGACGGCTCAGACTCGGTCGCTGTGGACGACTTCCTCTCGCCTGGGACTACTACCACCTTCCTCGATGGAAGCGAGCGATCGGTCGCCCGTATTGGTCCAACGTGCGTCGGGCGTGGAAGGTACCTGCCTGGTTGGCGGTGGTCACTACACGTCCGACCCATTCACGATCGGGAATCAGTAGCACATGCTGGAGTCATCTTGTCCGGTCAGATGACCGTCCGCGGCATCGATGGCACGGAGGTGGTCGTGCGCTCTGGGGAGGCCTTCTACGCCGCCCCTGGACACGATGCTTGGGTGTCAGGCGATCAGCAATGCGTGGCGCTGGACTTCCCGCTGGCGTAGGTAGACGGTGAGACCGCTAGGTCGGAGGTTGGCTCAACGGCCACAGCGTTGGCGGGACTGGTGACGTCACAGCTGGAGCGTTACCGGGCAGCTTGGGCCAGCCCTTACGACGCAGGTGGAGGTCGTGGCGTTCCCGGCGGCGAACCAGCGGGTCTTATCCCCGGCGGGAACGGGAAGCCCAGGTTGCTGGAACGCTGCACGTACTCCTCCCAAGTGATGTCTCCTCGAGCGTAGCGGAGTCGCAACTCGGCTATAGCTGCATCGACCCCTGGAGATGGCGGCATACCCATCGGAAACAACACCCCCCGGCTGCGCGGCGTACCCCACAGCCGCACCAAGGCGATTACTCCGAGCACCAACAGGGCGGCGATGATCGCCAAGAACAACCAGCCAAACACACCTGGAGCATGGTGGAACCCACTCGGGCCATAACGAAACATGCTGACTCCTTGACTACTTGCTGAAGTCCATCAAAGCAGCGCAACCTGTACGGATGCTGTGGACGGACTGCCGGATCGGGTCGTAGGGAGGCGTCAACAACTCGACTCCTCGCTCCCGGAGAGCCTCGTAGTCCAGCGGACGGCCTCGTGCTTCTCACTCATCCTTCGGTTGACGAGATGTCAGGAGTGGCTCCGCCTTCTGGGATCCATTTCCCCGAGTCTCGCCACGCGACAGCTTCATGGAAGCCATGCTCGGCGGCAAAGGACTGGAACCAACGGCCCTCTGGCGAATGGCGGGCGATTCCATCAAACAAGGTCGCGAGAATCTGGGTAGTCCCCAGGCCCATGTTCTCGTATGCCTGGTTGATCATGAGCTTCTGCATTGCGAGCTGGTTCACCGGGACGCCGACGATCCGATTGGCCAATTCCTCAACCCGCTCGTCGAGCATCTCAGCCGGTACGGATTCGAGGACTAGACCCCATGCCGCTGCCTGTTCACCGTCGAGCATGTCGCCGGTGAACAGCATCCTCTTGGCCTTCTCGGCACCCAGCCGGTAGACCCACATGGCGGTCGTGGGACAGCCCCAGACCCGAGAGGGCATGTAGCCGATCTGGGCGTCGTCGGCCATAACCACTAGGTCACAGCACAGGGCGATGTCGCTTCCTCCGGCAACGGCAAAGCCCTGCACCTTGCAGATCGTGGGCTTGAGCGAGCGGAAGAGGCTCATGAAGTCCTCGGTGTTGCGCTTCATGGCTTGATAGTCCTCCAGCGGATCCCACACGACCTGCTGGGTGCCGACACCCCCTTCGGCGAACTCCTTGAGGTCATACCCTGCACAGAATGCCCGCCCTTCGCCGCGCACGATGATGACGTGTACATCTCGGTCAGCATTAGCCAAGTCGACCGCCCGGTGAATCTCGCCGGGCATGTGCGTGTCGATGGCGTTCAGGCGCTCTGGTCGATTCAAGATTATGTACGCCCTGCGAGCGGAGGTCTCGTATCGAATCGACGTGAAGGCGATGCTCATCATCGGCCCTTCCTAGCATTCGCCACACGTTGTTGTACTCTCGGCAGTGTCCTGCTTGGCCTGGGTGCCTGTCGCTAGCTCACATGCGGATCACGCCCAACCCAGCTCCTCCAGGCGAGGGTCGCTAATACCGAAATGGTGAGCGACCTCGTGGATCACCGTCTTCCGCACCTGGGCAATGACCTCTGCCTCGGTCGAGCAGACCCCACAGATTTCCTCTTGGTAGAGGGTGATGCGGTCGGGCATGACGCCCTTGTAGCTGTCGGGGCCTCGCTTGGTCAGGGGGATGCCCTCGTAGAGCCCAAACAACGAGCGACCCTCTGACCGGTCTTCGACCAGCACGGCGACGTTCTCCATCGCCGCGCCAAGCTCAGGTGGGAGTGAGTCGAGCGCATCAGCAACGAGCTGCTCGAAGCGCTCTTGGCTCACGACGAACATGGACTGACACGCATTCTTGAGTCCCTGCCCTTTGTCATCCTCTACTTAGGCGCTCTTGCCGCGCCCAGGAGCGCAACGAACATGACAGCCGGTTCCGACGTTCGGTTGTGCCAGGCGTGACGAGTACCGTTCTGGACGACACAGTCACCGACATGGAGTTGCACCTCTTCGCCGTCGTCGAGTTCGAGCCAGACCTCACCCGAGACCACGAGATCAAGGTCGACCGTGTCGGTCGTATGCATTCCTGGATGGTCGGGTTCCATCACTTCAGCCAAGCCGGGGAGCTTCGCGTCAAGCTCTAAGAGCGCAGCTTCTATGTCGAGATCCGCGGGCATGGACACCGAGTCGGGTCCCAGAGTGAAGAAGCCGAAGCGGTATCCGCCCGGTGGTGGGAAGTACCCGATTTTGTCCGGGGGTTCCCCGTCGGCTGGGAGGGTGGGTTGCGTGTTGGAGCCCCAAAGTCTGTGGAACTCCGTCCCAGGCAAGAGTGAGACCGTGATCGGCTCGACCTGCTTGTCGGCCACGATGACGGACTTCCCATCTTCTTTCTGCCCGGTCACCACACAACGAATCGCCATGACGCCCCCCCTTCTTGTTCCACGCGTTAGCGGTGCGTTCGTGAACCTCGACACTATCCAAGCCGTGGCGTCCCCGTGCCACGGGGTAACCGCGCTTCTTAGCGCGTCAGGTCTGACCCTTGCACCATTACATCCTTGATCCTCTTGCCCTGTTGCACAGTCGGTGCCCAAGGGTGCAACCGTGCAAGGCGTCGGACAAGAGACGCATAACACGAGTCGCCCGCTACTCCCGCTACTGCTCTCCGATGTCGTTTCGTTACCGCTAGGCCACGCGCTCAGGAGGTAAATCAGCTCTATTCACGAGCATCGGCGAGCGATATGCTGGTCCTGTCCTGACGGACCCACATGGGACCGAAGGAACAAAGGGAGACAGGCCCCGAGTGTCACTGTTCGGGGATAGGCCCATCGGGCTCGTGACCATTGAGTTGAGCAGTCGCGATGGGTCATTCTGGCCTTATGTCCGTCACGATCTCAGCTGAGCCGTTCGGTTCTCCGGAGTCGCGGCGGCTTATCCTGGCGCTGGACGACTACCTCACCGGGCTTTACCCCCCAGAGAACAACTTTCTCGACGTTGCAGCCGACGAACTCACCGACAAGCGCGGCACTTTCTTGATCGCGCGGGAAGACGGTGTCGCCGTGGGGTGCGGCGCCGTTCGGCGCATCTCGTCCACGAGCGCTGAGATTAAGCGCATGTTCGTTGTTCCATCGGCCCGAGAGCGCGGTATCGGCGGCAACATCCTGGCGGACCTTGAGGCTTGGGCCATCGCGGCGGAAATGACAAGGATCGTGCTTGAGACCGGTGACCGCCAAGACGCGGCAATCTGTCTGTACGAGCGCTGTGGCTTCGTCGCGATTCCATGCTTCGGCAAGTACGCCGACTCCAAGTCGAGCCGGTGCTTCGAGAAGATCCTCGTGCCGGATAGGGGATAGCCGCCTCGCACCCCGGTGCGTAGGAGATACGCGAGGTCCTTGCTACCTCGGCGCCTACGATGACAACGTGACTGACCGCTCTTCACCGCTCGCAAGGCTCCGTCCCTACAACCTTGTTGCTGGATGCCTCCACTTGGCCCAAGCAGTGGCCATCGTGGTGTTGGCCAACAGCTTCTCGCTCCCTGTTCGGGCCACCTACATGACGGGCCCGCCTGGACCCACGGTGGGCCACCAAGCGGTCACCTTGTTCAACCTCAGCTTCGCCTGGGCGATCGCCGCATTCTTCGCGCTCTCGGCTCTCGCGCACTTCAGCGTGGCCGGTCCCGGTTGGGGGTCCTACAAGGCTCAACTCTTCAAGTGCCGCAACCCCTACCGTTGGCTCGAGTACTCGCTGAGCGCGTCGATCATGATCGTGCTGATCGCCATGCTTGTCGGCATCAACGACATTGCAGCCCTGGTGGCCTTGGTTGGTGTGAATGCCTCGATGATTGGGTTTGGCTGGATGCAGGAGCGCTATGAGACACCGGGAACGGGTCTCGGCCCCTTTTGGATTGGCTGTATCGCTGGCATCGTCCCGTGGATCGCCATCGCGATCTACCTGGTCGGACCAGGTGCCGACCAGCACCCGCCAGGCTTCGTCTACGGGATTTTCTTCTCGCTTTTTGTCTTCTTCAACTGCTTCGCCATCAACCAGTGGTTGCAGTACAAGAAGGTGGGGAAGTGGAAGGACTATTTGGTCGGTGAGCGGGCATACGTCACCTTGTCCCTCATCGCCAAGAGCTTGCTGGCATGGCAGATCTTCGCCTCGACCCTGGCCTCGAGCGCATCGCACTGATCGATCGTGAGTCTTCGGGCCTTTCCCAAGAACACCCTGACGCGACCGCCACCGAGGTGCCGGTCGGGGATAG
>PLIG01000089.1 GCA_003139255.1 Acidimicrobiaceae bacterium
AGAGCGATCGCCCGCCCGATGAAGAATATGCACCCCAGGGCGGCGAGGCCCCTGGAGTAACTCTCTGCGTGCACGATGGACAGCTGGACGGGGTGAGAAGCGCTCCCCGGACCGGACGTCTCGATGCTGAAGCCCGGGTACCTGTCCGTCAGGCCGAACTCGAACGCGCTGGCGCGCTGGCTCAACTGCAGGTACCCGGTGACGAAGTTGTGGCCGCCTTCGGGGTACTTGCCCGTGAAGAGCACCGCGAATTGCAAGATCCACGATGCGATGAAAGCCGCGATGCCAACGACGAACAGGACGATGAACACCGGGATGAGAGCGATCGCCCGCCCGATGAGAAATATGCAACCCAGGGCGGCGAGACCTCGTGAGTACTCTTGGGCGTGAACGATCGAGAGCTGCACAGCGTGGCCCGAAGTGGGCGGCGGAGCCGGGGGTGCCGGCGGCATGAATGTGGTCATGGTTTCCTCCCCGCGGGTTCCGATGAGACCAGACCGCCACGGGCGGGAGGCCCGGAAGCCGCCCGGCCCTGCTGACCCGCAGAGACAGTGTGGCAGCTTCTTCGTCTTTCGCGGCGGACCAATTAGGCTTTCATGGCCATGGCGTGGATATCGGACCTGCTGGCTCGGGGCCCCACCTACTCCTTTGAGTTCTTCCCGCCGAGAAACGACGCCGAACAGGTCACGTTGGTGCGCACGCTTCACGACCTCGAGCCTCTCGCACCGTCGTTCGTGTCGGTGACCTACCGAGGCGGGCGCGAGTCGCGCCAACGCACCCACGACCTAGTTGCGGGCATGCTGCGCTCCACCACCCTGCTTCCCATGGCGCATCTGGTGTGCGCGGCCCACACGCGCCAGGAGCTCGTCGAGATCCTCGTCTCGTTCCGCAAGGCCGGTGTGGAGAACTTGATGGCCCTGGGCGGCGACCCGCCGGCGGAGCCCGCGGCAGGGCCTGGGGAGCTGCTGCACGCGATCGAGCTTGTAGAACTGGCGCGGGCGGTGGGCGGTTTCTCGATCGGGGTTGCCTCGCACCCTGCCGGGCACCCGGCATCGCCGGACATGGTCTCGGACCGTGACTTTCTTGCGGCGAAGCTCCACGTGGCCGACTTCTCGGTCACCCAGTTCTTCTGGACGCTCGAGGAGTACACGCGCTTGGTGGACGACTTGGCCGAGCGAGGCATGGAGAAGCCCGTGCTCCCGGGAATCATGCCGGTAACATCGTTACGCTCGGTTCCGCGCATGGCGGAGATGGGCGCCCCACTTCCGTCCGGGGCCGTGGAGAGGCTCGAGGACGCTGATGCCGAAGGTGGCGAGGAAGCGGTGCGTCGGGTGGGCGTCGGCATCGCCACCGAGCTGTGCGAGAAGCTGCTCGCCGCCGGAGCGCCAGGCCTGCACTTCTACACGCTCAACCGCTCGAGCGCGACACGCGAGATCTATACCACCCTCGGCCTCGGTGGCCGTTAGGCTCAGCGCTTGTGGCGCAGCGCATCACACTCGGATCCGGCGGTGAGCTCGAGGTCCCTGACGAACCGATAATCCCTTTCATCGAGGGCGACGGTACCGGCGTCGACATATGGCCGGTGTCGCGTCTCGTCTTCGATGCCGCGGCCGCCAAGCACGGCAAGAAGGTCGCGTGGAGGGAGGTTCTTGCAGGCGAGAAGGCCTTCAAGGAGACGGGCACATGGCTGCCAACCGAGACCGTGGAGGCGTTCAGGGACCACTTGATCGGTATCAAGGGGCCGCTCACCACGCCCGTCGGCGGGGGGATCCGGTCGCTGAACGTGGCACTGCGCCAGATCCTCGACCTGTATGTGTGCCTGCGCCCCGTGCGGTGGTTCACGGGAGTTCCCTCGCCCGTGCGTCACCCCGAGAAGGTGGACGTGGTGATCTTCAGGGAGAACACCGAGGACGTTTACGCTGGACTCGAGGTACAAGCGGGTTCCCCCGAGGCGGAACGGCTCAGGGCATTCCTCCACGACGAGATGGGTTGGGAGATCCGCCCGAATTCGGGGATCGGCATAAAGCCGGTGTCCGAGATGTCCTCGAAGCGCCTTGTGCGAGCAGCGCTCCTTTACGCTCTTGCCCACAGCCGCAAGAGTCTCACCCTGGTGCACAAGGGGAACATCCAGAAGTTCACCGAAGGCGCCTTCCGCACCTGGGGCTACGAGGTAGTGAGCGAGGAGTTCTCCGATACCGCTGTGTCGTGGGGGGACTGCGAGGGGAATCCCGGAGACAAGCTCCTCGTGAAAGACGCGATCGCCGACATCACCCTCCAGCAGATCCTCACGCGTCCCGAGGAGTTCGATGTCGTTGCCACCACGAACTTGAACGGCGACTACCTGTCAGACGCACTCGCCGCGCAGGTGGGAGGGATCGGCATCGCCCCCGGTGGCAACATCAACTACGTGACCGGTCACGGTGTGTTCGAAGCCACCCACGGCACGGCGCCTAAGTACGCGGGGCTCGACATGGTCAACCCCGGATCGGTGATCTTGTCGGGAACGCTTATGTTCGAGCATCTGGGGTGGACCGACGTGGCCTCCGACATCGTGAAGGCGCTGGAGGCCACGATCGCTGAGGGGATCGTCACCTACGACTTCGCGCGGCTCATGGACGGCGCGACGGAGGTGAAGTGCTCGGAGTTCGCCGGCGCCATCGTCGACCGCCTTTGAACCTCCCTGTCCACGTGGCGGCTAGCGGCGCGAGCTTCTAGTGTCGCCTGCATGATGAACACGAAGTCCCCGGTCCATGTGACGGTCACCGGCGCAGCCGGCCAAATCGGCTACAGCCTTCTCTTCCGGATCGCTTCGGGAGAGTTGCTCGGTAAAGACCAGCCGGTCGTCTTGCGTTTGCTCGAGATCGAGGCGGCCATGGGGGCGCTCGCGGGTGTGGCGATGGAGCTCGACGACTGCGCCTTCGAGCTGCTCGCAGGTGTCGAGGCCACGTCCGACCTGAAGACGGCGTTCGACGGGACCTCCTGGGCGCTTCTCGTGGGGGCGGTTCCCCGCAAGGCCGGCATGGAGCGAAGCGACCTGCTCTCGGTCAACGGCGGGATTTTCGGTCCTCAGGGGGAGGCCATCGCAGCTCATGCGGCCTCGGATGTCCGTGTGCTCGTCGTAGGCAACCCTTGCAACACGAATTGCTTGATCGCCCGCTCGCATGCTCCGTCTGTCCCAGACGATCGGTGGTTCGCGATGACCCGCCTCGACCAGAACCGCGCCGCCACCACCTTGGCCAGGAGAGCCGGGGTGCCGGTCACCTCGGTGACGCGACTCGCCATCTGGGGCAACCACTCGCCGACGCAGTTCCCGGACTTCGAGAACGCCCGTGTAGACGGACGGCCGGTGACGGACGTGATCGGTGACGAAGGTTGGCTGAGGGGGGCGTTCATCCAAGGTGTTCAGCAACGCGGGGCCAAGGTCATCGAGGCGCGCGGCGCTTCGTCAGCGGCGTCAGCTGCCAACGCGTCCATCGACTCGGTGCGCAGCCTGCTCTTGGCGACCCCCGACGGGAGCTGCGCGTCGCTCGCGGCGGTCTCCCACGGTGAGTACGGCACCCCCGAGGGGCTCGTCTTCGGGTTCCCGGTCGCCTCGGACGGGATGGATTGGCACGTGGTGGAAGGTCTGAGCCACAGCGACTTCGCTCGGGAGCGCATAGCGGTGACAACCGAGGAGCTCGTATCCGAGCGTACCGCTGTCAGGGACCTGCTCTTGGGCCCAATCTGATCTGGGGCCCGCTCTCAGGCCCGAACGGCCTCAGCTCAAACAGAGGCAGGTGTGGGGACCTCGATCCCGATGCGCATCAGGAAGGCGAGCTTGCGGGCCAGGGTGCCGCGCCAAGCATCCAGGTCTGCCTCGAAGTGGGCACGGTCGCCCTCCTCGTAAGCGTGCTCCAGCTCATCGAACGCAGCCTCCTCGGCATCGAGAAGGTCGCGGTAGCGACGAAGGGCCTGGTCGTCAAGCACACCTGGCAGAGTCATCACCTTCCCCTTTCTGGCGCCCGGGTGAGCACCCGGCTGGCTTCGAGGATATCCGCTTGACCTCGGAGGTGTCCGGGGGACGAGGACCACCTGCTCCCTAGCGGTCCTCGCGAGTTGGCGAGCTGAACGCGGGGGCATCTGCAGCGGCCTCGGCCGCCGAGCGTTTCGTGCGCCGCAGGATCTTTCGGCCGAGCCACGCGACAGGATCGTACGAAGCGTCCACCACCCGCTCCTTCAGGGGGATGATGGCGTTGTCGGTGATATGGATCCCCTCGGGGCACACTTCGGTACAGCACTTGGTGATGTTGCAGAGGCTAAGTCCCGTGCGCCGGCGAATCAGCTCTCGCCTGTCGTTCGTGTCGAGCGGGTGGGATTCGAGCTCCATGTACCGGATGAACATGCGGGGCCCGGCGTAGAAGGCCTTGTTCTCCTCGTGGTCCCTGATCACGTGGCAGACGTCTTGGCACATGAAACACTCGATGCACTTGCGGAATTCCTGGCCACGTTCGACGTCGATTTGCATCATCCGGTAGATGCCGTCGGGCCCAGCTGGTCTCGGCGCGAACGGAGGGAGTTGACGGGCCATCGTGTAGTTGAAGCTGACGTCGGTGACGAGGTCGCGGATCACAGGGAACGTGCGCAACGGTGCGACCACGACCGGCACGCCCTGAGGGAGCTGGTCCATCCTGGTCATGCACATGAGCCCGGGCTTACCGTTGATCTCAGCCGAGCACGAGCCGCACTTGCCCGCCTTGCAGTTCCACCTACAAGCGAGATCGGGCGCAGGACCGGCCTGGACGCGGTGGACCACGTCGAGGACAACCTCTCCTTCGATCGCAGGCATCTGGTATTCGACGAACGCCCCGCCCCCCGGGTCACCGCGCCAGATGCTCAAGGTCACAGACGGCCCCCCATCGGGGCTCAATCCCGGATGCGTCTCAAGGTGGGCTTGCGCCGGGACTTGCAGAGACACGTCCTGGTTCACGGGGCTTGCTCCCGCGGTCGTGTCCGGGCTCACTTCGGTTCCTCCTCGAGTAACGCTGCAAGCTCAGCGGGCATGGGCGGCAGAGGTACTTGCTCGAGCTCGTAGGTGCCGTCGGGTCGTAGGCGCTGGATCAGGTTGACCTTTCCCAGCTCGAGATCGGGCTTCGGGTAGTCATCACGCGTCTGGCCGCCACGGCTCTCGCGCCGCTCGATCGCGGCCCGGGTTACCAGCCTCGAGACCGTGAGCATGGCCGGAAGGTCGGTCGCGAGGTTCCAGCCTGGGTTGTAGGCGGGCGTGCCGGTCACCGACACCTTCTTCGTGCGTTCGTCGAGCTTGTCCAGGGCGTCTAGCGCCCGCACCAGCTCGGTCTCGCTGCGGATGAGACCGACTAGCTGCTGCATGGTCTCCTGTAGGTCGCGGTGGACGTTGTAAGGGCTCTCCCCGCTGTCGCGCCCGAACGGCTCGAGAGCGGCCTTACAGATCTGATCGACCTCGGCTTCCTCGACCGTGGGAGTCCCGAGACGACCCCCTGCGAAATCCGACGCCGCCATTCCCGCTCGTCGTCCGAACACGAGCAAGTCTGAGAGGGAGTTGCCGCCGAGGCGGTTGGCTCCGTGCATCCCGGCGGCTGCCTCTCCGGCCGCGAAGAGCCCGGGCACCGTCGTGGCGCCGGTGTCTGCTTCCACCCAGATGCCGCCCATCATGTAATGCTGGAAGGGGGCCACTTCCATCGGATCGGTGGTGATGTCGAGCCCGGCCAGCTCCTTGAACTGGTGGTACATCGACGGCAGGCGCCTGCGGATGTACTCGGGGCTGCGCCGGGTGGCGATGTCCAAGAAGACCCCGCCGTGGGGGCTCCCGCGGCCCGCTTTGACCTCGGAGTTGATCGAACGGGCCACCTCGTCGCGAGGGAGGAGATCAGGAGGGCGCCGGTTGTTCGTGTGGTCGTCGTACCAGCGGTCTGCCTCTTCCTCGGTGGCCGCCGTCTCAGATGCGAACATGGGCGGGATGTAGTCGAACATGAACCGCCGGCCCTCGGCGTTGCGCAGCGCCCCGCCGTCGCCTCGCACGCCTTCTGTGACGAGGATCCCGCGCGCAGTCATTGGCCAGACCATGCAGGTGGGATGGAATTGCACGAACTCCATGTCGAGCATGTCCGCTCCCGCCCACGCGGCAATCGCGTCCCCGTCACCCGTGCACTCCCACGAGTTGGTTGTGAACAGCCACGACTTGCCTATGCCTCCTGTGGCGATCACGAAGGCCTTGGCGTTGAACGTGACGAAGTCGCCGCTCGGCCGCCAGTAGCCCACAGCGGCGCTGGCGCGTCCGTCTGCGTCTTTGAGCAGGCGCAGCACCTTGCACTCCATGAACACCTCGACGCCCAGGGCCACAGCCTGCTGCTGGAGGGTCCGGATCATCTCGAGCCCAGTGCGGTCCCCCACATGGGCAAGGCGGGCGTAGCGGTGCCCGCCGAAGTCGCGCTGGAGGATGCGCCCGTCGGAAGTTCGGTCGAACAGGGCTCCCCAGCGTTCCAGCTCGTAGATTCGCTCGGGCGACTCCTGGGCGTGGAGCTGGGCCATGCGCCAGTTGCTGAGCAACTTACCGCCGCGCATGGTGTCGCGGAAATGGACCTGCCAGTTGTCATCGGGCCACACGTTGCCCATGGCCGCTGCCGCTCCACCTTCGGCCATGACCGTGTGGGCCTTGCCGAGGAGTGACTTGCACACTAGCGCCGTGCGCAGTCCGCGTTCCTTCGTCTCGATGGCGGCACGCAACCCGGCACCGCCTGCGCCGATTATCACGACATCGAAATCGTGGGTCTCGTGGTCTGGCACGTCTAGTCCTGTCCTTGCCCGTTCGTTCCGGCTCGTTGGTTCCTGCTCGTCCTTACCGTTCGTCCTCGCTGGTTCGTTCCTGCCGGTTCGTCCTCGCTATCCGAATGCTCGGCGTTCGGTCCTTGGCTGTCTCAGAAGAGCTTGTGGTCGAGGATCCAGCCGGATGCCACGAGCCTGACGTACACGTCGGCCAGTGCCACCCATGTCAGGCTGACCCAGGCGAATTGCATGTGGTAGTGGTTGAGCGGCGAGAGCAGCTTCCACAGGCGGTGGCGGATCGGGTGCTCCGAGAAACGGTTCACGTTCCCGCCGCAGAGGTGCCGGCACCAGTGACATGACAGTGAGTACACCCACAGCAACAGCGCGTTCAGCACCAGCACGATTGTCCCGATGCTCACCCCGATGCCCCCGTCGCCGGGGAGGCGGAACGCCATGATGGCGTCGATGGTCAAGATGACGTTGAAGATCAGCGCGATGAACCATGTGTAACGGTGGATGTTCTGGAGGATCAGCGGGAAGCGGGTCTCGCCGGTGTATCTGGCGTGGCCGTCGGCGACACCGCAGCCGGGCGGAGACTGCCAGAAGCTCCGGTAGTACGCCTTGCGGTAGTAATAGCAGGTGAAACGGAAGCTGAGTGGCCCCCCTAGGGTCAGTATCGCCGGCGAGATCATCCACCAGGTGATGACGAGCCCGCCGTGCGCACCGGGCACGCAGCTGGCGGTGAGGCACGGCGAGTAGAAGGGTGAGATCAGGTCTCGGTGTGCTGCGCCGCCTACGTAGTAGTAGGCGTTCTGGAACACCGCCCAGGTGGTGTAGACGACGAATGCGGTGAGGAAGACGAAGGTCGTGGAGGGGTTTGCCCACCATCTGTCACGGCGAAGTGTGCGCTGGTCGGGCCCGCCGCGTGCCCCGCCGAGGGTGACAGGTATCGGCTTCATCTGCTCGACAGTCGTGCTCACGCCCTGTTAGCTCCTCGTGTCCGTCTGTCCGTCCACCTGCGCTCCGCCATTTCGTCGGGTTCACACTCGAACCACGGTCATGGCGCGCCTGCGCCACCCCTCCCATTTGCACCGATCAGCCCGCTGGATCGACCCTGGTTGGGTCTCTCCCCTCTCCGTGGGCCGACATCGCTCATCTTTGCACCTGAGCGGCGGTTGGCGAAATTCCTGGGCGTTGCGGCGGGGCGCTGAGCCTGTGCGAGCGCACCCAGGGGCGTGACGGGCGCCTAAGGCCTCGGCATAGTCTGAAGCAGATGGCCGACGCGTTTCCCCCCGAACTGCCACCGGACCTTCCCTCTACCCTCGGTGAGCTACGAGCTTCTGGCTGGGAGAGCGATCCTCGGACTAGTCGGGTTCTCCGAATTGGCGCGCGAGATCCGGGCCGAGGACCTTCCCGAGGTCTCATGGGACTTCGTCTATGGGACCAACATGCAGCACGGCTTGTTGCTCAGCAGGCGGATGCTCGTTCATCGGGCGGGGACGAAGCAGATCATCATGATCACCGATGGAGAGCCCACCGCCCACCTCGTCCCTTCGCAGGACGGCGATGGGTACGAGGTCTGCTTCAGCTACCCGCCCGTGCCCGAGACGGTTCGTGCCACCCTGTCGGAGGTGGCACGTTGCACCCGCGCCGGCATCACCATCAACACGTTCATGCTCGACGCCAGCCGGTCGTTGCACGGGTTCGTTGAGCAGATGACGAAGCTGAATCGCGGAAGGGCGTTCTTCACGACCCCTGAGACCCTGGGCGACTACGTGCTCGTGGACTTCCTCGAGCACAGGCGAAGCGCGCGCTCGTCCGCCAGGCGCGGTGCCTGAGGTTTCAGGCGCCTCTTCTTCATACAGCTTTTGCGGTCACTCAGCGTGCCAACTAGCCACGCTGAGTGGCGTCTTCCCTGGATTGCAAGATCCCTCTTGCGTGTGACCAGCAGATGAGACAGGATGACACAGCTGTAGTTACAACTGTGCCACTCGATGGCCCCGAATAGAGGGCGAGGGGAGGGCGTACCGGTGGACATCGTCTCACTGCTGTACGGCCGCCAGGAGCGAGACTGGCAATCTCGAGCGAACTGCATGGGGGTCGATCCGGACCTGTTCTTCCCCGAGCGCGGGGCTTCTACGCGCGAGGCGAAAGAGGTGTGCAGGGGGTGCGTGGTTCGCGAGAACTGTCTCGAGTACGCCTTGGCGAACGGTGAGAAGTTCGGGATCTGGGGGGGCCTCTCGGAGCGTGAGCGCCGGCGGGTCCGCCGAATTCGAACAATGGGTCGGCGTACCACTACGGCGGCTTCGTAGCATCAGGTCGCAGGTGTCGCGGCCAAGCGTGCCTCGATCGTGCGCTCAGGATCGAGGTCGAGCTGTCGATGACGCTCAGTGGGGGTAGAGGCGATCACGTGCGCTGGGACCAAACCGATCAGCTCGGCTCTGGTGATTTCGACTCCGAGCTCGTGGGCTAGGTGGTCGACGGCGTCGTAGGCACGGACCGGTCCGAAATGCACGGGGTCTACAAGATTGCACGAGACCTGGGTCATCCCACCGGCGGCAAACCCGAGCGCGCGCACGGCAGGTCCGCGTAGAGCGCGAGCGATGGTACGCGCGACCTGAGTTTCTGGGGTGGACAACCACAGGTTGTAGGCGACCAGCGCAAAGCGTGCGCCCACGGCGCACGCCCCCGCGGTGGGATGTGGCTGCGATGGACCGGTTTCGGGTTCGAGATCGACAAAGGCGCGCCGCCTCACCTCGGGCAGGGTGCGTTCTGGTCCGTAGCAGAAGCATGGCAAAGCGAGGTCTTGCGCGGCCCATCGAGCGAAGCTGTCTCGCGCTGCGAGAGCCGGTGTGAGGTCGTCACCGATGGGGAGCACGGCATCTTCGGGCCCGAGGGGGACGAAGGGGACCACATCGAGCGCTCCCATCCTCGGGTGCACGCCACAGTGGCGACGGAGGTCGACCAGCTCGACCGTACGGCGGGCAACAGCGCGTGCCGCGTCCTCGGTTTCATTGCCCCCGAGTGTGATGACGGCGCGGTGATGATCGGGGTCGTTGTGCACGTCGAGCACCTGGTCTCCTCCAGCGGCAGCGATGGCGGAGATGACAGAGGTATCGCGACCCTCACTCACGTTGATGACGCACTCGAGCACCCGGACCCCCGGTCGCCGACGGACGGCGCTCGGTCAATTACGGCTGGCAGCCAACTTCGACAAACGGCGTTGGCGGAGGATGCGCCTGCGCTCACGCTCGGAGGTGCCGCCCCACACACCGTGGTCAACCCTGTTCGTGAGCGCGTACTCGAGGCAGACGACCTTCACCGGGCAGTCGGCGCAGATGCGCTGAGCCGTCTGCACCCCGATCCCATCGTTCGGGAAGAACACCGTGGGATCCATGTCTCTGCACTTCCCACGAGTCATCCAGTCGGTGTCCACGACGCCTCCCATCTCGATCTCACCCTACCAGCCGGGTACGCTGAAGCGGCTTGGTGCGTTCACTTCGCCATTGCTCCTGTTCGCGCGTTGCCAGACGCGCTTGGCGGGTGCGGTTGCTGTGAAATGACCCTGTGCGGTTGCTGTGAAAGAGTGCTTGGGTACCCGAGTGTCGCAATCGAGGAGGTGAGAACCGGTGGCCGAAGAGACCCAGGAGACCGAGGAGCCACAACCGCCGCGCGGTCATGTGCGCGTGGTGTACTTGGGCCCCGTCGCCCCGCACTGGGCTGTGCATTCCACCTACGGCGACGCTGCGACGATTGAGCCCTTCCGGGACAGGACGTTAGCGCGACTCACGCTCCTGCCGCCGCACGATCCTCAGTACCGGCGCAACCGCGAACGTGTCGCCAGAGATGCCGAGCGCGAGCACTTGGAGCTCGAGTGGGACCTCGGAGTCCCCGAGGAGCAAGTCCTCCCCACTGCTTCACAGGAGGAAGGCTCGGTTGCTCCCTGAAGCGGCTCAACCGTCGGTTAGGCGCACTCGTTCCAGCCAGAGCCCCGGAGCATCGATCTCCGGAGGTGTCGGGAGCGCGTGCTTCGCAGACCACAGCATGCCGAGCCCTTCTTCTCCGGCCCGCTCCAGGACTCCGCCCACAAAGGCCACGCCGCGCTCGACTTGCGCCGGACCGAGGTCCAACCCGAACAGCAGTTCCGCCGCGCGATCGGTCGTCTCACGGTCGTACTGGCGCCGCCGCCAGGCTTCGGCGAGCGCCGTTCGTCCTCCGAGCAGGCGCGACGCCGCCTGGTCGAGCACGTACTCGACGTAGCCCAGCAGCGCCGCCGTCACTGCTTCGAGCTCGTCTGCTGCACGGCGGCGGGCGGAAGAGGGGCTGGTGCCCAACAGCGTCTCGGGGTCACCGAGGAGCCTCTGGAGCGCTTCGGGGTCGGTCGGGTCCAAGCCGCTGAGCCGGTCCAGGACGCTCGCAGAGTCCTCTGCCACGGCGCGCACCACGTTGACGAGGAGTTCTCTCCAGCGCGAGGCGACGTGAGCCCTCGTGAGAACGGCGTGCGCGCTGAGCTCACGCAAGCAGACCCACAGCTGGACCTGGTCGAGGGGAAGGGCCCAATCGTTTGCGAATCGCTCGATGTTCTGGGGGACGATGAGCAGGCGCGAAGCAGGGCGCGGGATCGGCACCTCGTACTGCCCGAGCACCGAGCGTGCAAGGTGCCCGACGACGGACCCGAGCTGCATCGCCGCGAGCATCGGTCCCATGGTCGACATGAACCTTGCGACGAGGTCCGCCGGCCCTGATGGTTCGGACCCTCCCCACAACTCGGGGTTTGGGCCCAGGCCTGCCAGACCGAGGCTTTGCTCGGCTCCCCCCTCTCCCTCCACATTGCCCGGGTCGAGCGAGCCACGGCGCGTAGAAGGACCGCTCGGATTTTGCAGGTCTTC
Source organism: Acidimicrobiaceae bacterium (assembly GCA_003139255.1). Taxonomy (GTDB): domain Bacteria; phylum Actinomycetota; class Acidimicrobiia; order Acidimicrobiales; family UBA8190; genus Bog-564. The sequence goes on from PLIG01000089.1 coordinate 11,670, forward strand.
GCCGTGTGCAGGATGGCCGTGTTCAGCGGTCGCAGGAGAGCCACCGGCAGTGGTGTCGTTCGGGCCCCGACCGGCTTGGGAAGTTCCCGAGGTGTCTTGTGGCAGCGACGGCGACGACATGGCTTCGAGCAGGAAGCGCCAGTCCTCGAGCGTGTGCCACGCCCACGATCCGGGACCCACCGTCATGATCTCCACCGGGGCGCCGCTGGGTGTGACCGGCAGGCCTGTCAGCTCTGAGATGTGGAGCTCGGCCACCCGCGCCAGCTTCTCGAGCTCGATGCGCGCAAGCGGCTCGACGTTGACCTCCGGTTGGTCGCTGCTAGCCACCGAGCGCGCCAACGTGCGAGCCAGCTCGAGTTGTTCGGCGCCACCGGCGGCCGAACTGCCCATGAGTCCGAGGAGATCTCCAAGCAGTTGCTCCATGAAGTCACCGCTGCCACCGGGACCCGGTATTGTCACGTCAGCCGCCGGGATCGGCAGCTAGAGCCATCGATACGGTCCGTGTGGCTCCTGACCGCTGCACGGTCAGCTCTACCGTGGATCCGGGCGCAAGGGTGTAAAGGCGCGCCTGGAGATCCGCGTGCGACGAGACGCGATGAGCGCCGATGGCCGTGACGACGTCTCCCGGCACGACCCCTGCACCTGCTGCGGGGCTGTTCGCGAAGACGCTCGTCACGACGGCGCCTGCGTCGTCCGGCGCGTCTGTGGCGTCGACGCCCATCCACCCGTGCTCGATCCGGTCGTTTGAGGCCAACTCGTTCGCGACGCCGAGCGCTAACGAGCCTGGGACGAAGAGCCCGACTGTGCCGGCGGTGGCGTTCTCCTGCCCGTCGAGGATGCCGATCACCTGACCACGCCCGTCTATGAGCACCCCGCCCCAATCGGTTCGAAGCGGCGTCTCAGCCTCGATGGCGTCAATCAACCCGGCCCCTTGACCTGACTGCACCTGGCGACCCACCTGCTGGACCATGCCCACGGCCACGTAGATATCCGGGACCGAGCTCTGCGTGCCAGGGTGCAAGCACGCGGTGACTGCCAGCTCGCCCGGGACAACATCCTCGTCGGCGAAGGGAGCCGGCACGAGGCCGCCGCTCGTGCGCACGACCGCAACCCCCGAGCCCATGTCGGTAGCGACCACCTTCCCCGATAAGTGCCTTCCGTTCGAGGTCACGACCTCCATGCGCGAGACGCCAGCAGCTGCCGAGGCGGCGGTGACGACGAATTGACCTCCGGGAAGGACCACACCGGTCAACGGGACTCCTCCGGTGGCACTGGTGGGCTCCAGCTCGACGAGCGAGGGGCGCAGCGTCGAGACCAGTTGCATGATGCCGGAAGGAGCCGACATCGACACCGAGGGAATAGTGACGAGGCTCGTGACGGTGGGGTGCGGCTTTCGGGCGGCGGCGGTCGTCGCCGGTGCTTCCACAAGCGTCAGTACGATCGCGGCCACCGCCGCCACTGCAGCGGCTCCCAGCGCGCCGGCCGCGATCGCGCCGCGCCTCTCGTGCCACGAGTCGCGAGCCGAAGCACGGCCCAGGACCGTTGTTTGAATGCCGTGCTCGAGACCGGAGACCTCCGAGGGGTGCTTCCACAACCTGTCTTCCGGCGCGATCCACCCCCAGTGCACCATGTCCTGCTCGTCAGGACCGTCGGTGTCGTCGGGGATGTCCCCGAAAGTGAACGGGCCACGGCTATCCATTTGTTTCGAGGCTACTTGTGGGCACTCCCTGACGGGTGTCGCGCTCCACTGTAGGAGCTCGGGGCATCGCCGGCAGGGCGACTGTCCCCTACGATGGCCGGGTGGGAGCGAAGGGACGTGGCTAGGGATCTCGCCATCGACCTCGGCACGGCGAACACACTGGTGTACGCGAGAGGTCGGGGGATCGTGTTCAACGAGCCGACCGTGATCGCCCTCAACACCAGGACCCAGGAGGTCCTGGCCGTTGGTCAGGAGGCCTGGCAGATGATCGGGCGCACGCCGGGATACATCGTGGCCGTGCGACCGCTGCGCCAAGGGGCCATCACCGACTTCGACATCACCGAGCGGCTGATCCGTCTGTTGTTCCACAGGTGCGGGGTATCCCGTCTCAACCGCCCCCGCGTCCTCATCTGTGTACCGTCAGCTATCACCTCGGTGGAACGTCGCGCGGTGAAAGAGGCGTCGCATCGCGCGGGTGCCTCGTCGGCATATCTCATCGAGCAACCGATGGCTGCGGCGATCGGGGCCGGGCTCTCCATCCACGAGCCCATCGGCAACATGGTGGTTGACGTGGGTGGGGGCACCTCCGAGACAGCAGTGATCTCGCTGGGCGGGGTGGTGTCCTCTCGGGCTATCCGTTGTGGCGGGTTCGACATCGATACCGCGATACAGACCTTCGTGAGACGCGAGTACGGGCTCGCCATCGGCGAGCGCACGGCGGAGGAGATCAAGCTGGCGATCGGTTCCGCTGCTCCGTTCGACGGCGAGGTAAAGGCCGAAGTGCGTGGGCGTGAGCTGCTGACCGGTATGCCCAAGACCGTGGTGATCGTGCCGGCGGAGCTCCGCGCAGCGGTCGAAGACAACGTACGACAGATCATCGAGGCCGCGGTGGAGTGCCTGGGTGCTGCTCCCCCTGAGCTGGCACAGGACATCATCACTCAGGGGATCCACCTGGTGGGCGGCGGGGCACTTCTGCGCGGGCTGGCCCGGCGCCTCGCGGACGAGACCGAGGTGCCGGTGCACCTGGTTGGCATGCCTCTCGAGTGTGTGGCGCTCGGTGCCGGCAAGTGTCTCGAGTCGTTCAACACGTTGCATGAGCTGTTCGTTGCTTTCGATGGCTGACTCAGAACGTCCGTTGCGTTAATCGTCCTCCAGAAGCTCTTCAGCCGCCTGGCGCACCTGCCAGTCGCGATCATCGAGGCACCTGCGCAGTCCCTCTTCGACACCGGGGTCGTCGAAGGCGCCGAGCGCGATCACGGCGCGCCGACGTACGGCGGGTTTGTCCTCGAGCGCAGCGAGGATTGAGGGCAGGGCCCTTCTGGCACCGATCGCCCCCAGGGCCGCGACAGCGGCCTCTCGGCAAAGCGGATTGCAATGCTCTCGGGCCATTTTGCAAAGAGCGTCCGTCGGCGCACCGTCACTTGCGTGTTCCCACTCACCGAGGGCCCATGCTGCTGTCTCGGCCACCGCCGAGTCCGCGTCGTCCAGGGCGCCGGTGAGCGCGTCGATGAGGACGCTCGCCGGCTCCACGGGTGACTCGCGCGACGCGACCTGCCCGGCGATCCTCGAGGCTCGACACCGCACGGAGGGGTCCGAGTCTGTTAACGCTTCGACGAGCTCGTCGGTGCCAAGCACGCCGAGCCGGGTGAGCGCTCCCAACGCGGCCGCCCGTACGGAGGGCTCTGGGTCGTCCAGCAGAGCGACAACTTCGGCCGCGCGCGTTCGGTGTCCAGCCAACACGGCCCGGCGCCGGCGAAGAGAAAGCGTGTTCGTCGTTTGGTCCGTGCTGGCGGCTGTCGGATCGGCATCTGCCTCGTGTTTCGAGCGTGCGAGTGGCCCACCCGGGGTGCCGAGGGGAATGTGTCGATCCGTGGCAGGCTGTGGTTCCTCCGCAGGGCCCTTTGCCATGTCCACCTCCGAGACCACGCTATCTGCCCAGTTTTCTGTGCCCCCGACCACGTCGTTGCGGCGACGCCGGTGGCCGTTCGGGGTCGGCGCGGTGGTGCTCGTGCTCGCGGCTTTCGTCGTCGTCGCATCGTTCGTCACAGTCCCGTACTACGCNNACTACGCCTTGGTCCCGGGCGACGCATTGTCGGTTTCCCGCCTCGTCTCACTTCCGCCGGGGCGGGCCCATCGGGTCCATGGTCGCATCCTGCTCACCGATGTGGGGGTCAACAGCGTGAGCCTCATCGGCTTGTTTCGGGCATGGCTCGACTCCAAATGGTTCAACTCCGACACGACCCTCGTGAGCAGCAGCGAGCTGACCGCCAACTTGCCCGTGAGCGAGTTCGACGCAGAAGGCACGGTGGACATGCAGGAGTCGGAGCTCACGGCCGAGGCCGTCGCCCTGCGCCAACTCGGTTACGAGGTGCCCGAGCAAGACGTCGGGGTGACCATCTACGTGATCGACCCAAAGGCACCCGCTTGGCACGCGCTGAAAGTGGGTGAAGTGGTGAGCGCGTTGGACGGCACACCCACTCCCAATCCGCAGGCTCTTAGAACCGCACTGCGCGCGCATCGGCCGGGTGACGTGGTTACGCTGCAGGTCGGCTCCATAGCTCATCCCATCCCCGGCCACCCGGTCACTCTGAGGCTCGGCAGGATCGTTGAGGACCACACCACGGTTCCGCTCATCGGCATCGGTGACCCGACTGCACCGATCAATGGGATGGGAACCCAGCCCGTCTACCAACTCCCGTTCGCGGTGAGCATCAACAGCGACCAGATCGGCGGACCCTCTGCAGGGCTGGCCTGGACGCTCGGCATCATCGACAGCGTCTCCGGTGGCCGGCTCACGGGGGGGCGGAGTGTAGCGGCGACCGGCACGATCCACCCCGACGGAACGGTGGGCGCCGTTGGTGGAGTAGAGCAGAAGACGGTAGCAGTCGAGCGAGCGGGTGCGTCGGTCTTCCTGGTGCCGGCCTCCGAGCTCGCAGTGGCGAGGTCCAAGGCGACGCCGAACCTCGAGGTGCTCGGGGTCTCGTCGCTCCACGACGCCCTCGTCGATCTCCAGCGTCTGGGCGGGCACCTGGGCAGCGCGGCCGCCGGTCCCCCGGCGGGCCAAGGTGGCCACAAGGTGCCCTACGACTGGAAACATTCACCTTGGACTTGAGTGCGCCGTAGTCTTTGGCGGTGCTCTCACCCACGGGCGCCGGCGCCAGCATTTCTTGATGGTCGACGACCGCAGGCTCACGATCTCGTCTTCGTCACGCTTGCAGCCTGACGAGGTGGCCCGACGCACTTTCGCCACGGCGCGCCGTGGTTTCGACCCGTCCGAGGTGAGGGAGTACCTCGAGCAGGTGGGGCGCGAGATGACAGCCGCGCAGGAGCACGCGAAGGAGCTGCGTGAGCTGCTCGCGGAAGCCGAGCGTAGGGCGCAGAACCCGGTTCTCGACGAGGTGACGCTCACCGAGGCGCTCGGGCAGGAGACCGTGAGGGTGTTGCGCTCCGCGCACGATGCCGCGGCAGAACTGCTTAGGCGCGCGGAGACCGACGCCAATCGCATGGTCACCGAAGCACAGGAGGAGGCCGGGAAGCTGCAGGCACGGGCCGAGCAGCATGCATCCGAGCGCACCGCGCAATCCGAGGCCGCGGCTGCAGAAACACGACAGCGCGCCCAGGATGAAGCCGCGACCAGAGTAGACGTTTCCCATGTCGAGGCGGAGGCGCTCGTCGAGCAAGCGCGAACCGAATGCCGGGCGATGCTCTCCGAAGCACACGAGCTGAGGGCGCGCGTCCTCGGCGACCTGACACGCCGGCGGCGGGTACTTCACAGTCAGATCGAACAGCTGCGCGCAGGTCGCGATCGGCTGGCCGAGACGATCGGCGGCGTCAGGCAGGCAGTCGACCGCATCACCGACGAGCTATTTCGGGCCGAGGACGAGGCGCGCATCGCGGCAGAAACCGCGGGACGCCAGCTGGCCCTCCAGAGCGAAGCCGGTGGGCTTGGCCCACCTGTCGCCGGCACGGCTCTGGCTGTAGAACAGACAAGCACGGCCCCTGCAGGTGGACCGGAGCAGGTTGCTCGAGAGCCGGCCACCGCGGAGAAGGTTTCCTCCAAGATGGTGGCTCTGGAGGAAGCAGGGGTCGTCGCAACCCCCGAGCCGGGCAACGCGCCGACTCGCAGCCAGACGGTAGAGGAGCTCTTCGCCCGCCTGCGTGCCGAACGCAGTGCGGAGGCGGAGGTCATCGCCAATTCCTCCCCAGGTACTTCGGGGGAGAGTCGCGTGAAGATCTCGAGCACGAACGCTGGCGACCAGACCGAGACGGCTGGCGGGGAGGACGAGGCGGTGGGCGGTGAGGACCAAGCGGCTGCCGCTGAGACGGCACACGCCGAGGGAACCGTGCACGGCGAAGAACCTGAGCGCGAGCCACGGCTGGCGCAGCGCGACGACATGTTGGGGCCCGTCGTGGCCATGCTCGCACGGCGTCTCAAGCGCGCACTGACCGACGACCAGAACGACATCCTCGATCGTCTGCGCGCCAGTAAGGGTTGGGTTCCCAGCGTCCTGCCGCCTGAGCCCGAGCACATCCAGCGCTACGCGCATGCGGGCTTGGAGCAGCTGGTTGAGGCCGCGCGGTCGGGAGCTAGCTTCACCGGTGGCAAGTCGGACGAGGTGCCGAAGGTCGACGATATCGCCTCCGAGCTGGCTGCGGCTATTGTCGTCCCGCTTCGCCGACGTCTGGAGGGTTACGGCGCCGGGGTCGATTCTGACGATGACGCCGCGCTCGTCGAGCACGTCGGGGCAGCGTTTCGCGACTGGAAGGGGGCACGAGTCGAGCGACTCGTGGGAGACGAGGCCGTGGCGGCCTTTTCTCGCGCCGCCCTGGCGGCTACCCCCACCGATGTCTCGCTCAGATGGGTGGTCGACGACGATGGGGTGGAGTGCCCCGACTGCGACGACAACGCGTTGGCAGGTCCGGTGCCACGCGGTGAGGCTTTTCCCACCGGTCATCCACATCCGCCGGCACACGCCGGCTGCCGCTGCCTGCTCGTAGCGATGGACGCATAGGCTCTTCGCTCGTGCGACGTCCTCAAGACTTGCCTTCCAGAGCGCGCCTCGTCACAGGGCGGCGTCGGTTGTGGATCCTTATCGTCATAGCGGTCCTGATCATCATCGTCGCCTCACTACGGTCGATCGCCATCTTCTACACCGACTACTTGTGGTTTGGCTCCGTGCACCTGAGCAGCGTCTGGCGGCACCTGCTGGTCGTGAAGCTCGCGCTGTTCTTCGGGTTTGCCGCGATCTTCTTCGTAGCCTTGTGGGTGAGCCTGGCGGTGGTGGACCGGGTGTCTTCGAGCCAGCTGACTCTCGGCTCCGAGGACGAGCTCGTTCGCCGGTACCAGCAGCGCATCGCTCCACGCGCGCTTCTCGTGCGGAGCGTGGTCGCCCTGGTGCTTGCCCTGATCGTCGCCTCCAGCGCCATCGGGCAGTGGAGCAACTACCTGCTCTTCGTCGACGGCGTCTCCTTCGGTGGCTCCCATCCGAACGACCCGCAGTTCCACAAGAACATCGGTTTCTTCGTGTTCAAGCTCCCGTTCTTGTCTTTCCTCGTCAGTTGGGCGTTCGTGTCGTTGGTTGTGATCGCGATCTTCACGGTCATCGCCCACTACTTGAACGGTGGCATCCGCGTGCAGCAGGGGAGGCCCAACGTGAGCCCGCAGGTTAAGGTCCACGTCTCCGTCTTGCTTGCCTGCATGGCCCTCGTAAAGGCAGCCGGCTACCTATTGGCCCGCTACAACCTCGACTTTTCCACGAACGGATATGTGCAGGGAGCCGGCTACGCCGACGTCCACGCCCGAATGCCCGCGCTCACTTTGCTGATGGTGATCTCGGTGCTCGCGGTGGTGATCCTCGTTGTGAACATCTGGCAGCGCGGCTGGGCCCTGCCGGTCCTGGCGGTGGGGCTGTGGGCGTTCGTGGCGATCGTGGCGGGGGCCATCTACCCGTTCATTGTGCAAAAGCTGAAGGTGCAACCGGCGCAGAACACCCTCGAGAGTCCCTACATAGCCCGCAACATCTCCGCCACGCGCACCGCAATGGGCATCAGCGGCATCAAGACTCAGAAGTTTGCCGCGGACGCCTCGGCGTCGACCGCTTCCCTGGAGGCCGACACCCAGAGCCTCAACGACGTACGCCTCTGGGACCCCGAGTTGACTGGCAACACATTCACGAAGCAGCAGGCTCTTTACACCTATTACTCGTTCAACACTCTCACCATGGACAGATACAAGGTCGATGGCCAGCTAGTTCCCATGGTGGTGGGTGTTCGCCAGGTCGACACAGCCAATGTTCCGGCCCAGGGGTGGGTCAACACCCACCTCCAGTACACCCACGGATACGGGATGGTGCTGTCGCCTGCGAACCAGGCCTCGAACGGCCAGCCGGTGTTCGACATCGGCGACCTACCCCCCAGCTCCGTCCCTGGATCTCCGAAGCTCACCCAGCCGTCGGTGTACTTCGGGCTGAGCAATCCCAACGGCGGTGATGCCAACTACGTGGTCGCGAACACCCGACAGCCGGAGGTCGACTACCCGCTCCAGGGCGGCGGGAACCAAGAAACCCATTACACGGGGTCGGGGAGCGTCGAGCTGAACAACTTGATCACCCGGGCCGCCTTCGCAATGCGCTTCGGGGATCTGAACGTGTTGATCTCCGACCGCCTGACTCCCCATTCTCGCCTTATGTTCGTTCGTGACGTCGTCCAGATGGCGCAGAAGGCTGCCCCCTTCCTGAGCTACGACTCCGATCCCTATCCGGTGATAGTGAACGGGCATATCGACTGGGTGATCGACGCATACACCACCACCGACCACTACCCGTATTCGCAGGACGCCGACACTTCGGCCCTCTCGCCGAACAGCGGGCTCGCAGGACAGACGTTCAACTACGTGCGAAACTCCGTGAAAGTCGTCGTCAATGCCTATACGGGGAACATGACGTTCTACGACGTGACCTCGTTGACCAAGAGCACAGACCCGATTCTTCAGACCTGGGAGAAAATCTTCCCCGGCATGTTCCACCGGGCCTCCCAAATGCCGAGGGCGCTCGTTTCGCACCTGCGCTACCCGGAGGACCTCTTCACGGTGCAGGCCGCCGCTTACGGCCGTTACCACCTCACCAACGTTCAGTCGTTCTACAGCTCCAGCGGTGCATGGAACGTCTCGCAGAGCCCCGGGGCCGGACCTCCCGAGAATGCACTGCCGACGACCCTGACGACCAACGCGCAAGGCCAGGTGATATCCACCTCTGTTCCGCGCATGGCGCCGCTCTACGAGACATTCGCGCTGCCCGGGCAGTCTCAAGTGTCGTTCAATCTGATCGACGCCTATGTTCCTTACTCGCCCAACAACCCAAGGCAGACCCTGGCTGGTTTCATCGCGGCCGGTAACGATCCCGGTAGCTACGGGAAGCTCACGGCGTATGTCACCCCTACAGGTCAAGATACTGACGGCCCGGCCCTCATCGACTCGCGCATCACTCAGAACCCCACGGTGTCCAAGGACATCAGCCTGCTCAACACGAACGGCTCCCAGGTCATCCTCGGCAACGTCCTCATGCTCCCGGTCGGGCAGTCGATGCTCTACTTTCGGCCCCTTTACGTGCAGTCCACGCGCAATCCGGTGCCGCAGCTTCAGCGCGTCATCGCGGTCTACAGCGGGCCCGGGGGGAACAGCCAGGTCGAGGAGGGCAACACCCTCGCGGGCGCGCTGAGCCTGGTCTTCCAGGGGCTCACGATCCCGACACCCGCTGCAAACGGCGCTAGTCCCTCCCCGGCGGGAGCACCCGCCTCCGCCCAGGTCAAGAACCTCATCACCCAGGCCGCCCAGGACTTCCAGCAAGCCCAGAACGACCTGATGGCCGGCAACTTCGCCGCCTACGGCACTGACATCGCCAATCTGCAGAGCGTGCTCCAGCAGCTCCAACAGGCTTCGGGCGCGTCCTCCAACTCCTCTTCCTCCACTTCGACCTCTACGCCCACGACGACCACGACGACCACACCGAACGGAGTGGCCTCGCGCTCGCGTCGCACGTCGGAGACGGTGCCTTCTTCGGTGGCGCTCGGACCGGGATCGCACTGACCGGGCCGTATGTTGTCCAGGCGCGGCCATGGGCGGGATCAGGGGGGCTGTGGTCGTGAGGCGTCCGTCCGGACGTGAGTCCTGGTGCGACCAGGTGATATGTTGAAAAAAGCGACGCGGGGTGGAGCAGTCTGGTANNGGGCTCATAACCCGAAGGTCGGAGGTTCAAATCCTCCCCCCGCCACTACAAAGGCCCTGGTAGACGACCTAAAGAGGGAGTCCATCAGGGCCTTTTCTTTCCTCGTTACTACTCTATTACTACACTGAGCCCATGCGGGGAACCATGTACGAGCGTCGCCCGGGGGTGTGGACCCTCCGTGTCTACGTCGGTCGTGACGCCGGCGGACGACCGGTCCAGGTCTCCAGGACGTTGCGAGGGCCCAAACGTGAGGCCGAGACTGCCCTGGCGAAGTATGTGGCGGAGCTCAGCGAGGCGAAGCCGGCCCAGGATGGCCTGGGTGCCAGTGTGGGTCAGCTCCTCGACGAGTGGGTCCAGGTCGGTAAGCAGCGCGGCTGGACTCCATACACCGAGCATCGGTACCGCAACTACGTGGAAGGGCGGATCCGACCCGTCTTGGGCGGCGTGAAGCTCACCAAGTTCGGTCCTGAGAACTGTGACCACTTCTACGCCGCACTTCTTGCCGAGGGCCTCAGCCCTACCACCGTTCGACACGTCCATGCGATCCTGGCTTCGGCCTGCGAGCTGGCGGTCGACTGGGGTTGGCTACAGCGCAACCCCGTTAAGCGGGCACACCCACCTTCACGCGCGCGCCCCGAGACGCGAGCACCGTCGGCAGAGGAGATCACGCGGATCGTGGATGCAGCTCAACAGCTCGATCCGATGAAGGCGGTGCTCTTGGTGGTTGCCGCCATGACCGGCGCTCGTCGAGGCGAGCTGTGCGCCCTCAAGTGGAGCGACGTCGACTGGGAACGGCGGACGTTGACGATCGCCCGCTCCCTCACCATCACTCCGGACGTGACTATCGAAGGAACGACAAAGACGAAAAAGTCCAGGACCATTTCGCTGGGTGCGATGGGCGTGGAGCAGCTGAGGACTCACCGCGAACGGTGCTCAGACCTGGCGAGATCAGGCGGAATCGAACTTCTCAACGACGCCTACATCTTTTCAACTTCGCTGGACGGCTTGGTGCCCGTGAAGCCCGACTCTCTCACTCAGTTCCATGTTCGCCTGATGGCGAAACTCGGTATGGACTATCGGTTTCACGAACTCCGCCACTTCATGGCGACTTCCATGGCAGCCTCCGGTGTTGGTATCCGCACGATTGCCGGTCGGCTGGGTCACGCTGATCCGGCGCTGACCTTGAGGACGTACGCCCACTGGCTCGAAACCGCAGACCGGGAGGCTGCGGATGCCGTAGAGAGCGTGCTTGGCAGCGCTATGTCCAGCTGATACTGGTTCGCCGGACATAGATTTGGCCGCCGTGAATGGGTAGACGTGAGCCAGCGCCACCAGACCCAGATGAGGGCGTTTCAATCAGAGGAGATAGTTAGCGGAATTTGCAAGAAGCGCACAGGGCAATGTGACATAGCTGACGCCAGCAGCTTTGCCCAGCCAAGAGGGCTGGGTGGCACGAATCTTCGCATCATCCTAAAGCTGGCCCTTGGAAATTGGAGCAGCGTATCGAATGTCCTCGCCTGACACGGCACTGAATGGTTGCAACAACAAACTCGACAGGAGTCTCAATACTCGGGCAGAGAGGGTGGATGGTTGAAATACATGTCCTCTGGCAAATCCCTCGTCTGTCGTGCCGCCCATGTGTATGCCGATCTGTGTGTGGCTGGACCACCTCGAATGGCTTGTCCGAGTCTCTTGAAGGACGTCTCCGGCCCAACGCCAGGGCAGTAATAGAGGGGGAGTCCCTGAAGGGGCAGTTCGGGGGCCCCGAGCGCAAGTAGGCCTATCTCGTACCCTTCGATGTATGCCGCATCCCAGTACTTTCGTGCTTGCGTTGCCCGCCGACCGTGTGGGTGCCGAGAA
>PLIG01000118.1 GCA_003139255.1 Acidimicrobiaceae bacterium
CCCGAACATCGTCGAGAATGGCTTGTCATCGTCTCGCATTGAACTGGCACGCGAGGGTTCAGCGGTCGCGGGACTTAGTTACCACGAGTTTCAGTCCTATCTGAGGGGAGGCATGCTCGGTTTGTGGTGCAGGATCCCCACCGATCTCCACAGTAGAAATCGGATCCTTACGCCAACATGAAGGACAGCATGGGGCCGGCATGGCTGCCTTGCGTTCGGCGACCGCGATCGGGACTCATATCGAACTCACAGTCTAACTTCATGGTCCCGTCAGGTGCGCTGACGATACTGAGTTACATGCATGAACCCACGATGGTCGATCGCGCGGATGAAGAGTGCGTGCTTCGGCCGAGGACGCCAGATGCGGTTCGGTAGTGAACGGGTCGGCCCGAGAGGGTTCGCGCTCTTGGGCGCCACGGGCTTCTTGGGCTTGGTCCTCGCTGTCCACGGCTACGGACATGGCACGGCCGTGTCCGGTGTGGCGACCCCTCTTGCGACTCCAGCCAAGGTGACCAAGGCTCGGGCAGCCTCGACTCGCTTGTCGACCAGCTCAACGACCGCCTCGACAACCCCGGCCGCGTCTCCGACCTCGAGCACTTCGAATCAGAAGCTTGGGCCGTTGCTCTCGTCGACCCAGTACGCCTCTGCCGCGTACCAGGTGTACCCGGGGCAGGAAAGCAGCCAAGCGCGGCTCGCCACCGCGGGGTTCGACGTCCACGTGACCCCTGCCTCGGGGGGCACGATCACGGTGAGCGTCTCTGCCACCGGCAGCACGCAGGGGGCGCAGACCTCTACCTATCCGGCCACTGACCACGTGTACTTCATCGAGGCGAGCTTCGGCGACGACTCGGGGAACTCCGAGTACAACTACGGTGACGACGGCGTTGTTGTCACGGACGCGAGTGGGCGAATTGTCCAATGACACCGACTAGCACAGGGTCACGCCAACGAGGTGCACCGATCATCGCCCGCCAGGAGCCCAGAGGTACCCCGACGCGTGGCCGGCCGCCGGCTTCCGTGCGTAACACGGTTGGCCAGGACATAACAGCTCCTCCCGATCGAATCACCTTCTCACGGCTCGTAGCACGCAGTACCGCCGCGGCAGAGGCATGGGCACCGACCAGCGCGCGGGTTCTACTGGGCCTGGTCCTCGTGTGGTTTGGATACCACGAGCTCGTCGCGCCGGGGCTTTGGACTGGGTACGTGCCCGTGCTATCAGCGACGTCGCAAGCTTCGAAACTGCTCGTTCTGGCACACGGCTGGGTTCTCTTGGTGCTTGCTGTCGCCCTCATCGCCGGTGTCGCTCCGCGCGTGGCGGCAATGATCGCGTCGCTCTTGCTGGTGGAGATCGTTATCTCGTTGTCTACCTCGGGCGGGCTATCGGATCTCGTGCTGCGCGACGTGGGTGTTCTCGGGCTCTCGGTATCGGTCATCGGTACGAAGAGAGCGCGCCTCCTGCTACGGCGCTGATGCAGTTGAGCCAGCGTGATCGGCACATCAAGGAGCACCACCGGTGAAAACCTCATCCGTAGGGTTCACGCAGCAAGTTTGTACTCGTGGATGGGACCACCGAGCCTGTCTGATCCTCGCGTTCGCGTCGCAGCGGAACACGAGAACAGTGGCGCTCAAATCCCTCGAGTAGCCCGTATTCGCTGATGGCTTGACGTTGGCGAAGCTCCGGTGGGACGACTTTGATGTAGTTCCGGGCATGCACAGAAGTGTCCACAAGCCCTGGTCAGAGGCCGTGGATGGGATTTTCGGCACCCACAGGTCACCGTATCCTCGGAAGAGAATCACAGGCGTCTTGTATGCCCTAGTCCCGGCGTTCGGGGGCAGGTCGACACGTGCTCGGACAGTCCTGACTGTTCAGTTCACTCTTCGAGCAGTTCTAAGAGCCATCCAGGTCCTACGACCGTGGCTCTCAGGGCTTCGGCTCGTTGCCGCAAAGCGCGATCCGCTGTCACCAGTGTGACCTGATCGGAGGCATCTGAAGTGAGGTCAGTCAGCATGTCATCACCGCTGCCGGCAGCATGAAGGACCGTCACGCCATCGGAGACGCCGGCTTGGACGCCACCGCGAGCCTTCCCTTCCAGAACCACAACAACGGGTACAGGGAGGAGGCCCGATCCCACGGCGGCGGTCACCTGATCCACCAATGCTCGAGCCGCTCCAGCTCGGTCCCGCCACCAGCCGGTCGGACGAGACCCGACGACATTCGCAGCATCGATGAGAAGCACTGCTCCAGTCTGACTGTTAGGCGCGGATGGAGACAGCGGGAGGGTGGTCAGTCCAACCCCGGCCCGGCGATATGGGCGACCCCCGCTCCGACGTTCTGCACCGGCATTCTGGGACACCCCTGAGCCGGAAGGCGGCCAACTCGAAGAAGAAGTATCCGTTGTTACGCGCACTGTGACCCGGTATCAGTAAGTACCGAATGCGCGCTCCGTACGGGACAATATGCGCACCCTTCGGGGCGGAGGGTGGTGTGTGCGAGAGAGACGATTTTCGGGCTGATTCGGGCACCGGGTACGGCTGGATGGGTTGGGCGGGTCCACGGAGCGCCGCTCTCAGCGCCGACGGCCCAGACTTGTCTCATGGGTGGAGTGACGTCGGCCGCATTGGGCTACACGCGTAGGCTCTGGCGATGACCGACGTCCAGGACAGGTACCGGCAGGTGGCGAACGGCTTCGACGCCGCCGTCAGGGCAGTGACTCCTGACAAGTGGGAGGCCCAGTCCCCCTGCGAGCAGTGGAGGGCCCGCGACGTGGTGGCCCACGTGGTCGCGGGCCATCAGCGTGTAATCGTCGGCGTCAGGGGTGGGGAGTCGAAGCCCGTGGGCGCCGACGAGGACCCGAGGCGAGCCTGGGAGGAGGCCTCTCGGGCGATCGATGAGATCACCGGAGACCCCGAGGCCTTGGCCAAGGAGATCGACGGGCCTGTCGGCAGGATGCCCGCCGGGCAGATCATCGGCCAGTTCGTGACCATGGACCTGCTCGTGCACACTTGGGACCTGGCCCGGGCGGTCGGTGCGGACGAGCACCTGGACGAGGACTCGGTCCGCCACGCCTACGAGGCTCTCAAGCCGATGGACCCCATGATCCGCCAACCCAACGTCTTCGGGCCCAAGCTGGAACCACCCCCCGGTGCGAACCTGCAGACGGAGTTCCTCTACTTCCTGGGCCGCCGGGCGTAGGTGGGGCACCACCCCGGACCGGCCTTACGGATGCGGAAGGCCCACCGCTCATAGCCGTGGATCACTCAACCGATTGTGCGTCGCCCTCCCCAGTTGGCTTCCAGCCGTCGCTCGGGGCGGAGGGAAGCGGATCGGAGGAGTGCGATTCTGTCAGCTGATAGGTGTTGATCGCGGCAGACAGCCCGCACGCCGAGCCGTCGATCGGGGCAGCTCGGCCAGTCCGGGTAGGCCCGATCTCAGCCACGCAGATCGGATAATCGGCATCCGGTGGACGGCCAGGCTCAGGAGGGTGCCCGCCACCGGAGGGGGGGCGGGTACACCTGGCGAGCTATCGTCGCCGAAAGCCAGCCGAGCCACCAGCCTGCACACGTCAAGCGGATCGTGCGCCGCTTACTCTCGTCGGCGGCCCCAGTGGCGATCGCCAAAATGACGAGCCACGCCACCGCGCTACCGATGCCATACGCCGTGTAGGTTTTCAACCGCGTCCGCATACCCGAATCATCCCAGGGAACCGGATGCTTTGCCCCGTTGGCGTAGGTAGCCAGCTCGGCCACGGGCGACTGTCACCCTGTTTTGGTGCTGCTCGAGAAAGCGTCCGCCGAACGTCGTTCCGCGTCATTTCGGTTTCGTAGCTCCACTTCGAGAAGCCGCTCGAGCTCAGAATATTCGGCGCTTTATGACCGGGGTCGCGGCGAACCTCACAACCCGAGAACGGACCCGAAGAACTGCTCCATGGCCTTCCAGTGGCGCTCGGCGGCGGCTGCGTCGTAGCTCGGGTTGTCGGGGACGGCGAAGCCGTGGTGGGCCTGATAGGTCTCGATGGTGTGGATGACCTCGGCCTCGCTCAGGGACTTCTCCAGCAGATCCTTCTGCTCGCCGGTGAATGACTGGTCCTCGATCGCCCCCGCCACGTAGACGGCGGCCTTGATGGCGCTGGCCTTGTGGTGGGGGCTGTCCGGGTCGTCGGCCTTGGCGAGGTTCCCACCGTGGAAGGAGGCTGCCGCAGCGATGCGCTCGCCCAGGTTTGCAGCGGTGATGAGCGAGAGCCGGCCGCCCATGCAGTAGCCGGTGGTGCCGACTCCGCCCGGCTTCTTCTCGGGCAGTGAGTCGAGGTAGTCGACGAAGGCGCCGGCGTCGCGCACCACCATGTCTGTGGTGTAACCCCGCATCATGCCCATGATCTTGTCCGCCGTCTCCTTCGTGGAGAACGCGGTGCGCATGTCGATCGGGTCGTAGGGCCCGTTTCGGTAGTAGAAGTCGGGCACCAGGACCACATAGCCCAGACTCGAGAGCTGCTCGCCCATCTGCCGAATGGTGTCACGCATCCCCCCGGCGTCGGGAAACATGACCACGGCCGGCCAGGGTCCCTCTCCAGCGGGAATGCTGAGCGCGACCGGGCAGATCCCATCTGCAGCCTCGATCTCCACAGAGCGTTGCGTCACGGCGACTCCCTTCCTCGCACCGGTTCTCGGACCCTACAGGCAAGTGGCCTGGAGCAGCCGGTGTTATCTGGTCTCCGCAAAAGTCAGATCGGCAACCCGGATGTTAGGCAACGGCGAGGCGACAGGCTGACGTTCCGCAGCTGCAGTTATGTTGGCAAATGCGCCGATAGACGCAACAATCCCGTCGTTCTGCTCGCCTTGCCAACATTGCATGGCCTCAGCGGAGTGAACGCAGATGGATCTGTCTGATCGGGTCGACGTGGCCCCACCGAGCGATATCGCAGAGTCGATAACCGCCTGCTGGGAGCCGAGGTGAGTGCGGGAGTCGACATTTGCCTGGTGTCGAAGAGTCAGCAGAAGAGGCCTTCAGCGCCGATCCTTGGAACGAGCAATGCTGGTGGAATGAACACATCAGCTTCAGTCGAACCAATGCCTCCGGATACTGGGCAAGCATCTCTGTTGGTGTCCACTACCTGGAATATCGGTGGCCATCGGGTGGTGGAAACTCGTGGCGAAGTCTTTGGCCTCACCGTCCGTAGTCGGGGCTTATTCCAAAACATCGGTGCTGCCATTCGTTCGCTCTTCGGTGGTGAGATTCGCTTCTACACGAATCTGCTCGAAACAGCGAGACAGCAAGCCATCGATCGAATGGTGGAAAAGGCACACGCACGTGGCGCCAATGCCGTCCTGTCAATGCGCTTCGATGCTTCTCAACTTTCCAACTTCATGACGGAAGTCGTGGCCTATGGCACGGCTGCCGTCATCGAACCTGGAACGCAGACCATCTGACAGGATCCGAGGACCTCGCTCAGCTGAGTCAAATCAGCGCTCTCTGAGAGTCTCTTCGGTTCGCGCCCATAACTGGATGTTCTGAGTGCCGCGGTGCGCGATCCTGCAAGTCGTTGGCAGGAACGCGGATTCGGCGTTCCGCGTCCGAAGGTATGAAGGCCATGCGCACCGATTGTCGTACAGAACGCGCGTGTTCATGTGGACGTTTGTTATGCTGGCTGGGCCACGGCTGTAGGACGAAGATAACGTCCCAATTCGTGCAACCCGCATCCGTGTAACCGTGTCACCGAGGTGCCGGTCGGGGACACGCGTACGGATCGGCTTCGCGCGCATCCGGTCAGGTCCGAAGCGCCAGCTGCCCAGATCGACGTTCCGGTGCGGACGGCGCCCGGGAGCTGAGCAGGAGGCAATTCTCTCGTAACGAAGATTGACGAAGGTAATTTGTCGCAATTCGTCAGCGCAGTTGGTCAGCCTGGGGGAACGCAAGCCAGCGCTGTCTACCTGCAGAGACGAGCTGGTCGAGGCGTTGAGGGTGCTGGCTGTCGGTGGTGGAAACCGGACATTCACGGTAGACGAGGTCTACGGGGCGATGGTCGCCGGCGGGACCTCCTGGCCTCGGGCAACAGTTGCGAAAACCATGCTGAGGATGACCAGGCCTGCCCGTCGCCCGCCCTACTTGCGGCTTGAGAGGACGGCTGTCAATCAATACTGCGTGGCCTAACCCGCCATGTCTGGGTAAGTACGGATACGACACGAACCACCTCATGACCTCGGTCACAGGCCTCGGAGCCTCGTCACGACCTACGTGTACGACGGCCAGGGCGCGCCCTGGCGAAGGTCAATGCGGCTCAACGGGTCACAGTGTGGAGGGCGGATTCAAGCGGTCCGCGCAATTCCTGAGTGAGTCAACCANNGACGAACAGCTACTGCTAGACGCACCGACGTCACCAGCATCCGGAGCAGTCAGGATGGTGGTGACGCCAAGCACGACGATGCAGAAGACGATCCCCAGAACCCCGCCGCCCCGGGGCCCAGTGCACCGGACCCATCTACAATGTTGGCATGTCACGCGCCGAACCGCTGGTGCTGACCGACGTCGGCTCGGGGATAGCTACGGTTACGCTCAACCGCCCCGCCCAGCTGAACGCCATCACGGGGGACATGTTGACCGAGCTGAACCGGACCCTGGCCCAGTTGGCCAGCGCCGACGACGTCGACGTCGTGGTGCTCACCGGAGCCGGGCGAGCGTTCAGTGTCGGCGTCGACCTCAAGGCGCTCGGAGAGCGTCGACTCGACGGGGGCTGCGTCGGCGACGTGCTCGACCTGCCTGCTCGTGAGGCGACGCACCAACTGGCCACGATGGCCAAGATCACGATCGCCAAGATCAACGGCGCATGTTTCACCGGCGCCCTCGAGCTCGCTTTAGCCTGCGATCTCATCGTGGCGGCTGACGATGCCAAGCTCGGGGACACGCACGCCAAATGGGGGCTTCGCCCGACGTGGGGCATGAGTGCCCGCCTCTGGCGGGCCGTCGGCATCACCAAAGCTCGCGAGCTCTCCTACACCGGTCGGGTGTTTACCGGACGGGAGGCGTCTGACTGGGGTCTGGCGAACCTCTCGGTCCCGCTGTCCGATTTGGACACGGCGGTAGAAGACCTCGCCCGTCTGGTCGCTGCCAACAGCGCCGGTTCGCTGGCGGCATACAAGCAGCTGTATCGGGAGTCCCTCGACGAGACCCTCGTGCGCGGTCTCGCCATGGAGGCGCGCACCCGTTTCGAGATCGCCGACACCGAGCAGCGCATCGCCAGCTTCCGCTCACGCTGAAGGTTGCCGCGCCAACCGGGCGAGTCCGTACGGTCCGAAAACTCGATTCGCCCCTTTAGGCGGCGAGCTCATACTCGTGGATCANNCTCCGAGCCGGTCGCGTCGACGTACATGTCGCGGGTAGGTGTCCAGAGGTTGCGCAGACATCGCTACCAAGATTGGAAAGGGCGACGTATCTGCCGGGATCGCCTGGGATAGCCCCTGGTGCGGGTGATG
>PLIG01000188.1:0-14588 GCA_003139255.1 Acidimicrobiaceae bacterium
GCCCAAGGCATAAATGGCGGGCTCGCGTAGCCTGATCAGTGCACTGCGCTCACCTCTATCGATTTCCCGATCTTGTGCCTCATCCAACTCCTGTTGACTAAGGGTTTGGCGTTCAGCTTCTGGAGATACAGGAACAACCTCGGTGGCGTCGGGCGATGCAAGTTTTTCTTCACGTACGCCCCTGCCAACATCATCAGGCGTTAGGCCGCCTGTGGCAAGAAAAATAGCCACAGGCTGAGGTTCCCTATGCCGTTGCCTGAGTCAATAGGCCCAGGTTGTCAAGGCGATGGCTCATTGCCTCAAGTGACACTTCGAAGTAACTAGCCAGCGCGAGATCGCTCTTGCCTTCGCCAACCAGAGCGCGGACGTATTGCCGTGGCATTAAAAGGGCAGCGCCGAACTGATTCGCCCACACCTCCTCGGGCTTCGTGGCGGTGCGCGAGTCGGGATTGCGATAGAACACGTCGGTCTCAGGGGCAGGACCGTATCCCCCGGGGTTCCTGCGAAGGTAAATGATCAGATGCCCTAGTTCATGCGCAACTGAGAATCGCCGACGAGTGTCGGGCGCGTCCTGCGGAACAAGAATCACGGGTGTCTTCCCGCCCTCATAGAACTTGAGAATGCCGTCGACATCCTGCTGCAAAGCCATTTGATACACCTCGACTCCAAGCTGCTTCGCAATGTAGACGGGGTTAATGGGAAGGCCGTGGCCCTCCCATTCACTCTCGATGAGACGCTCGGCCTCGCGCTCAGCCTTTTCGCGAGAGAGGTCGAACTCAGTTGTGGCCACCACTGTCGCTTCTTTCATTAGCCCCTCAACTCCTAGAGTAAAGCAGGGTGTCTTACTTGGCGTGCATGAGATATTGGCCCAGCTCAAAGGGGCTAAAGCGGCTTAGTAACTGCCCACTACCCGCTTGTAGCTCAGTCTACGATTGGCGGTCTGGCCCATCAGGCGTTGCATCCGCTGCGTATCGGTCAGCCCGCGTGTCGAGTAGCGAAAGTCAAACTCGGCCAGGTACCGCGGCAGATGGGTCTTGCTGATGTGGTGATGCGTGCCGTCGAGCGACCGCTTCAACTGAGAAAAGAAGTTCTCGGCTTGATTAGTAGTGACACTTCCGCGGACGTACTCACCAGCGTGGTGATTCACCGCCCCGTGAGACAAGAACTCCCGCCCGATCTGGTTGTACTGCGGTCCTTCGTCGGTCATGAGCGTGCTGCCACTCATAACCACCTGATTGGCTATCGCCTTGCGCAACGTAGGACCGGCCACGTCGGTTATGACCTTGGAACGAGCTTCTCCCGTGTTGGTGTCAATCAGGGCGAGAACCGGCGTCTTAGCCGTGTGCTGATTCGGTCGGGCAGCGCCAGGAGCGACCGGCACCGGGTCCTCGTCCCGTCCTTCCCAGCGTCGCCGCGTCTTCCTGTTCATTCGCAGGGGGTCGCCACCGATGAACGTCTCGTCGGCCACGATGGTGCCTCTCATCGGCTCGGCAATTGGCAGATTCTCCATTGCCAAGCGCACCCGGTGGGCAACGAACCAGGCCGTCTTGTTGGTGAGCCGATACTTGCGGGCGATCTCCCGAGCTGCGATCCCGTTCTTGTTGGCGCACATCTCGAAGAGGACGAACAGCCACGTCCGGACGGGTACCTTGGAGCCGTGGAACGGGGTGTTGGTGATGACCGAGAACTGGCGCTTGCAGTCCCGGCACTTCCAGACCCGGCGCTGGGAGAGCGTGCCCGTCCTGGTACGGCGGCTGGAGCCGTTCTCGGGGGCCAGGAAGCGGTGCTCGGCCTCACTGCCACAATGGGGGCAGATCGGTTTGTCAGGCCACCGCAGGCGCTCCATGAAGGCGTAGGCGTCGGCCTCCGTGGGGATTTGTTCTACCAGGTCAATGATGCTGATCCGCTCCATACCCCCATTATGGACCCCTCGAATCGGTTTGTCAAGTCACACGTCCCCACGGTGACAGCGCTGGTGACGGCGTAGTTCGGTTGACGCAGCAAGGCCAGCTCGAGAACCGGACTTCGGTGCCGGACGCAACGCGCGAGGAACACGGCGAGACACACCGCGGTCCCGATAAGCGCTCCCGGCGAACTTCGGCGATCCCCAGCCCCAGACCTTCGCCTTGACCCGCGCGAGGGTGAGAGCCCCGATGCCGATGGTGAGCAAGAGTGCCCCGAAGAAATCGGGGAATGGGCCACGTTCGCCTTGCGTTCGTGGCAAGACCGAACTACCGGCGACGATGGCAACCACACCGACGGGAATGTTGACGAGGAACACCCATCGCCAGTCGATCGTCACGAGCAGACCCCCGATGACAGGACCGACGGCCGCGGCGACGCCGCCCATGAACGCACAGCACATCCTCGACGCTCTGACGTATATGCCATGAGAACGAGTCCCAACGAGGTGGGAACCAGCAGAGCGGCACCTACAGCTTGGGCAACTCGAAACGCCACCAGGACGTCGACGTTCCGCGCGGTTGCGCACAACGCGGACGACACAGTGAAGATCGCAACCCCGAGCAGGAACCCGCCGCGCCGGCTACTTCGATCGGCCAATCTCCCCGCCGGCACGAGAAGAGCTGCGAAGACGATCGCGTACACGTTCAGCACCCACGAGAGGTCCCTAGGTTCGTATCGTGAAAGCTCCGCGCGATCTGCGGGAGAGCGACGTTCACGATGAACAGATCGAGACTGGACAGCACGAGCCCTTCAAAGGCCACAGCCAACACCGCGTGCGGTCTCACGCCCGAGGAGACCTCCTTCGCCGTTGATCCTCCCTGCCTGGCGCGGAGGTCCCGAGTGATCGAAGTGAGTTGCGTCATGATATCCACCGTAAAGGATTGAGTGTTATAACGCAACCCACTATCCTGGACGAATGCGGCACAAGAGCTTCGCTCAGATGAACTGCTCCATCGCCCAGTGCCTGGAGGTGGTTGGCGAGTGGTGGACGCTACTGATCGTGCGTGACGCGTTCTTCGGGATCTCGCGCTTTGATGATTTCGAAGCCAGGCTCGGCATCTCCCGCAACGTGCTCACCCAGCGCCTCGATCACCTGGTGGAGAACGAGATCCTCGAGCGGATGCCCTACCAGGACCATCCCGTCCGCTACGACTATCGCCTTACCCGAAAGGGCCGCGATCTCTGGCACGTGATGACCGCCATGCGTCAATGGGGCGACAGATGGGCGGCTCCCGACGGACCCCCAATCGAGCTCGTCCACGAGCAGTGTGGCAAGGCCACGATCGCCGTGCCGGCCTGCTCGCGCTGTGCGAAGACCCTTCACGCTCGTGACGTTCGTGCCGTGGCAGGCCCCGGCGCGCGAGACGAAAGAATGCTTCCACCCGCGGTGGCGAGAACTGCGAGATCCACCCGCTGACCTTGTGCCGCCGGGGGCGACACCTCGCGCCCGGACCGGATCCATACGATGGGGGCCACCCACCACCCGGTCGCCGGCGAACGTGCTGGGCAACCGCAGGTGGGACCGAAGGACACGGACGTCTTGGTGGCGCTCTACTTCATCGGGTTCGTGGCCGGTCTGGTGGCCGGCATCTCGCCCTGCATCCTTCCCGTGCTTCCGGTGGTGCTGGTAGCAGGGACCACCGGCACGAGCGACGCAGCCCTCGCAGAGGCCGGAGCGAACGTTGGGCGGCGACGGAGCTACCGGGCGTACGCCGTCATAGCGGGGCTCGTGCTCAGCTTCAGCACGTTCACGTTGGCAGGATCTTCGCTGCTGAGCGCGCTCGGACTCCCCCAGGACTTCCTTCGCGACGCGGGGCTGGTGTCCTTGGTCTTGTCGCGGCGGGACTGATCGTCCCTCGCCTCGGACACCTGCTCGAGCGGCCTTTCAGCCACCTGGTCCGGCAGCAACCGAGCGGGAACGCCGGTGCCTTCGTGCTCGGCCTCGGGCTGGGCGTCATCTTCGTCCCCTGCGCCGGACCCGTGCTAAGCGCGATCACCGTGGTGAGCGCCACCCACCGCGTGGGTCTGAGCGCGTTGGTTCTCACGGTCGACTTCGCCACCGGCGCCGCTCTTCCGCTTCTCGTCGTGGCGATGGCAGGCCAACGTGTCGCGTAGCGCGTCGCGCTGATCCGGACCCACGCACCGACCGCGCGACGAATCGGTGGCACCGTCCTCTTGGCGATGACGCTGGCGATCGCCTTCAACCTCACGAACGGCTTGCAGCGCGTAGTCCCCGGCTACACGAGCGCCCTGCAAAAGAGCATCGAGGGGACCACCTACGCGACGAAACAGCTTGCAGCGCTAAGAGGAACCGGAGGCACCAACACGCCACGCTGTCAAGCAGGGGCTAGCGCCCTCGAGTCGTGCGGAAAGGCTCCCGCGTTCGCAGGAATCACGAGCTGGCTGAACACGCCGGGGGAAAGGCCCCTCACGCTGGCGAACCTGCGGGGCGAGGTAGTCCTGGTCGACTTCTGGACATACTCGTGCATCAACTGCCAACGTGCGCTTCCCCATGTAGAGGCCTGGTACAGCGCGTATCACGATGACGGCCTCGAGGTGGTGGGTGTGCACACTCCTGAGTTCGCCTTCGAGCACGTGGTGTCGAACGTCGCCGCGGCGGCACGACAGCTGGGAGTGCGTTTCCCCGTTGCCGTCGACGATGGATACCGGACGTGGAACGCCTACGGGAACGAGTACTGGCCGGCGGAGTACTTGATCGACGCTTCCGGTGAGCTTCGTCACGTGGAATACGGCGAAGGCGATTACGGCACGACAGAGACCTTGATCCGTGAGTTGCTCGTGGCGGCGGACCCCTCGGCACACCTTCCGAGGCGCACCGACGTGCCCGACCGCACCCCGATGCAACAGATCACACCCGAGTCGTATCTGGGTTACGAGCGACTGCAGAACTTCGCGGGCTCGACGGTCGCCCGCAACCGGCCTGCCACCTACCGGTTCCCGGCCTCGCTGCCGCCCAACGAGCTCGCGCTTTCGGGCACCTCGACGGTGGGACCCGAAGAAGCCACCTCCGGTGCAAGGGCAGGTCTCGAGCTTTTGTTCCAAGCTTCGAACGTCTACCTGGTCCTCGGTGGAACCGGCAGGATCGACATAGCAGTTGAAGGGGCACCTACACGGAGCCTCGAGGTGTCAGGAGTACCGCGCCTTTACACCTTGGTTCACGACGCGAGCTATCACGTGGCGGTGCTCACCCTCGATGTCTCCCCCGGAGTCGACGCATACGACTTCACCTTCGGCTGATCGGCCTGTAGCGTCATCGCGTGACACGGCGGTTGACCGAACGAGGAGAGAAGCGCCGGCGGCAGTTGGTCGATTTTGCCGCGCGACTGTTCGCGTCGAACGGATACCACCCGACGTCCGTCTCCGACATCGTCGATTGCCTCGGCGTGGGAAAGGGTGTCTTTTACTGGTACTTCGAGTCCAAAGAAGAGCTGTTTCGTCAGATCCTGATGGACGCCCAGCGAGACCTTCGGAGCGCGCAACGTCAGGCCGTCGCCGACGAACCAGACCCGGTGCGCCGGATCGAAGCCGGCATCGGGGCCACAGTGGAATGGCTCGACGCCAATCGCCACTTGTTCGTCCTCTTGGAGTTCGCCCGCACCGAAGAGCGCTTTGCACCCGTGATCCGCAAAGGCGAGGAGCAGGCGGTCGCCGACGCGCTGCCGCACGTGAAGGCCGGGATCACCGCCGGCCTGATCCGGCACGACGACCCACTGGTACTGGCCCATGCAATCTTGGGAACCACCGATCACCTGGCACGGGTACTCATGCTCGAGCAGGGGCACAGCGCCACCAGCGCATCCGCGGCAACCGTTTCCTTCTGTCTCGAAGGGATTCTCTCCCCCGCCACCGCCGAGCGCCGTCTGGGGCGCGCCGCGAGCTGATCCGCTCGACCTCCTACTGCAACTTGGTCAGAGAGCGGCGCAGGTTGCGAACGGCCTGCCCGATGCGCTTCTCGTTCTCGATGAGGGCGAACCGGACGTGGCTGTCGCCTCCTGGCCCGAAACCCACGCCAGGTGACGTGGCCACCTCGGCATCGGAGACCAAGTAGGACGAGAATTCGAGCGAACCCATCTCGCGATAGGGCTCGGGGACCGGAGCCCACACGAACATGGTCCCCTTCGGCTTCGTCAAGTGCCAACCGATCCGGTTCAGTCCGTCGCAGAGCGCGTCTCGACGCGCCCGGTAGGTCTCGTTGATCTCCTTGGGATAATCCGAAGCCTCGTTCATGGCCACGATCGCCGCTATCTGGATCGGCTGGAAACACCCGTAGTCCAGATAGCCTTTCAGCTTGGTGAGCGCGCCGACGACCTCGGAGTTGCCGACCATGAAGGCCACCCGCCACCCGGCCATCGAGAACGACTTCGATAACGAGTACAGCTCGACGGCGACGTCTTTGGCCCCGGGGACTTGCAGGATCGACGGCGGTTCGTAACCGTCGAAGGCGATGTCGGCATAGGCGAAGTCGTGCACCAGGACGATCTCGTGCTCGCGGGCAAAGTCCACGAGGCGTTGGATCCACGCCAGGTCAACGCATGCGGTGGTGGGATTATGCGGGAAGGACAACACGATCACGCGCGGCTTGGGCCACGCGGACTCCCACGCCTCCATCAGATTGTCGAAGAACGCTTCGGAGGCCGAGGTGTTGTCGTCGGCTGCGGGAAGCTCGAGGCGCACCTGGCAAACCTCCGCGCCTGCGAAAAGAGGGGCGTAGATGTGGATGGGGTACGAAGGCGAAGGAACCAGGGCGCAGTCTCCCGGGCCGAGGAGAACGAGCATCAAGTGCGACAGCCCTTCCTTCGCCCCGATGGTGGTGACGACCTCCGTGTCCGGGTCGAGCTCGACCCCGAAGCGTCGCAGGTACAACGAAGCGGCGGCCTGTCGCAGCTTGGCAATGCCCCTGCTCGCCGAATAGCGGTGGTTGCGCGGGTTGCGTACCGCCTCCGCGAGCTTCTCCACCGCCACCTGGGGCGACGGAAGATCAGGGTTGCCGAACCCGAGGTCGATCACGTCCTTTCCGGTTCGACGGGCCGCAAGCTTCAACGCTTCGATCTGAGCGAAGACATATGGCGGCAACCCGTTGATCCGGCGGAATTCCATCGAGCAAGGTTACCCGTCTCGGTCTCGGCGCAGAACCTCCACCGCCTCGGAGAAGTCCTCGAGAGAACGTGGCCAGGCGCACACCGCCCAAGTGGCCCCGGCGGCCTCGAGCTCATGCAGCGACTGCGCGACCTGAGAAACCTCGCCGTCCAAGGGCCCGCCCCAGGTGACCTCGCAACGTGGCGCAACTACGGCAAGTGCCGAGGGTTGAGCCTCCCAGAGGTTGACCGCAGCGCCCGGACCGAGCTCGACCGCCAGCTCGGTGGTGGCGATCGAGCCGCCCCCGACCCACACGGGCACTTCGAGATCGATGAGGCTGCGCGCCGACCTGCGAAGGGCCAGCCGTCGCTCTTCGGGCCCGCTCACCGCGATCCCGTAGGAGAGGTTCTCACCCGCGCTCTTGTGGTCGCCGGTACCCAACCCCGCTATCAGCCGCCTCGGCGCCATGAAGCTGAGCGACCTGAGCTCGGCGACGAGCACTTCGTCAGGCACGAGACCGACGCGAGCGACGAACGGTCCCAGACAGATTCGCTCTGTGGCCGCTGCCACCGCCCCGAGAACGGGGAAAGCAGACAGCGAGGGGAGGTCGGGCCTTTCGGGTGGCCAGAAGTGGTCGAAGACGAAGACTCCGTCGAGTCCCAGCGCTTCGGCTCGCTGCGCAGCGTCAAGAGCGGCTGCATCGTCTCGGAACGTCGGCAGTGTTATCCCGACCCGCATCGCTCGAGCGCTCTCGGGCGTCACCGCGTTCGAGGCGTACCTGCCTCGTAGCGGTTCCCCCCGCGGGCGACCAGCGCGGCCCCGATCGCCCCTGCCCTGTCGCCGAGAGTGGCCAGGAGGATCTTCACCTCGGGCCGTTGCCGACACCCCTCCATCATCTCGTCAAACGCTTGGCGAACATGTTGAAGAACCAGGCGCACCGCTCCGACCAACCCACCTCCGACGACGATCGTGTCGGGGTCGAGGATTTTGGCCAGGTTGGCCAATCCCAACGCCAGCCACCAGCCAAGTTCTTCGAGAACCGCTCGAGCGTCCGCGTCGCCTGCCAAGGCCGCCTGCGTGACGTGCTCGCCGCGCACCGCCTCGGGATCGCCTTCCGCCAGGCTCACCACCGCGCTCAGATGCCCGGCATGAGCGGCGTCGCGCGCAAGGCGTCCGAGACCGCTTCCCGACGCGTAGCGCTCCCAGCACCCCCGCCGTCCGCACGGGCACACCGGCCCGGCGGGGTTGACAACCATGTGGCCTATCTCGCCGGCAAACCCGTTCGTGCCGCGCACCATGCGCCCGCCCGTCACGATGCCACCTCCGATGCCGGTTCCGAGGGTGACCATCAGCACGTCGGAGGTACCCGCGGCCGCTCCATAGGCCCACTCCCCCACAGTGGCGCAGGTGGCGTCGTTGTCGACCACGACCGGCGAGCCGCCCAGGCGCTCAGAGAGGAGGCTCGCCATGTCCAAGCCGGTCCCGACCGGCAGGTTCGGGGCGAAGCGAAGGACCCCTGCGTCGTCCACGAGCCCAGGGACGCCCACACCCACGCGCAGGGGCGACGAATGGGAAGGGGGACCGACGCGTGCCGCCAGTTGGGTGGCGACAGTGGCAGTCGCCTCCAGCAACTGCTCCCTCGCTCTCTCGGGTCCCTGCGCGCCGCGGGTCCCCGGTGTGGGTACCCGCAAGTCAGCGAGCACAGCGCCGGAGGCGTCGACCGCTAGCCCGAGGACTTTCGTACCACCGACGTCGATCCCGAGGGTCACGGGGCGTTGCACGTCCCCGCTCCCCGAGCTCACGTCGACAGCGACGGCAGGGACTCGACGCGCACCTTCAGCTCCTCGAGGGCCGTGTGCATGATGCGGCTCTGGGCGCGCCTCTTGATGAACCCGGGCAGCGGAACCCGCAGCTCCACCTCGAGGGTGTAGGTCACCTCTGTGCCCCCGTCCGGGACAAGGCGGAACCGGTAGTCGCCGTCGAGCTTCGAAGTGAGGTCACCGGCTATCTGCTTCCAGGCGAGGGTGCGCGGCACGTCCGAGTAGTCGTAGACCAGTGTGTAGCTGGTGCTGCGCCCGAAAGCGCCTGCGCGGAAGGTGACCTCGGCCGGACGCGCCTGCTCGTCCCGGCGGGCCACTGTGACCGCCTTGATGTCTCCGGCCCACTCGGTGTACCGCTCGATGTCGGCCACCACGGCGAAGCACTGCTCGGGGGACGCGGCCACCACCATTCGCTCCGTGGCAAGTTCCGCCACTCAAGGCTCCTTTGTCCTGCTGCTTTGTCCCTGCTGCCCTATACGCTTCATCGGGCACGCACAGCGGCCGGTCGCTCAGACTTCCACGTCGGCCAACGCAACACCCAGCCTACGGGCGAGAAGGTCGTACCTGAAGGATTCCTCGGCCCGGCGCCGGGAGGCCTCGCCCATGCGAAGACGCTGGGCGTCATCAGTGAGCAGGCGGCGAAGCGCCGCGGCCAGCGCGGCAGGATCGGACGGGTCGTCGACAACGAGGCCGGTGAGCTCGTGGACCACCGCCTCGTGCGCCCCTCCGCTGCGTCCGGCCACCTGGGGGACGCCCGATGCTGCCGCTTCGAGGAAGACGATCCCGAAACCCTCTTGTTCGAGCCCGCCCCAGCGTGCCCGGCACGTCATGACGAAGACGTCGGCGGCAGCGACCAGGAGCGGGAGCAAGTCGTCGGGAACCCGGCCGAGAAGGCGCACCGGCGATCCGGATGCCCGGACAAGGCGCGCCAGACGAGAACGGTCGCGACCCTCTCCACCGATCGCCACCGTGAGCCCTGGGAACGACGGCTTCATGGCCGCGGCGGCCTGTATTAGGACGTCCATTCCCTTTCGTGGCACGAGACGGCTCACACTCACCACGAGAGGACCGCCTTCGGGGAGCCGCAACGACGTGCGCGCCTTTACGCGCCCGGCCGGATCGAGCGGCCGGAACCGCTCGGTGTCGACTCCTGGGGGGACGACCGCAACCGGCGCCATGCGCGGCCCGGTCGCCCTGCGCGCTTCGGATGCCGGGTATCCGCCAGCGCAGACCACCAGGCAGGCGCGCCTTAGAACCGACGCCAGCATTCTGCGCGTTAGCGGGAGACGGCCAGGGACCGTCACTTCGGCACCGTGCAGCACCACCGCGTAGGGCAGACCCAGCGAGCGGCCCACAAGACCCAGGGGCAACACCGGGTCGAGGACGACCAACGACGCACCTGTCTCGTTCACCAATTGGTGGATGTGACGAGCGGTGGCCGGCGTCGGCAGGAGCACCCGAGAGCTCACCCGCTCGATCCGAAGACCCCGAGAACGCTGCTCGGCATCGAATGCGGGGGTGTCAGGATGAGACGACGTGGTCAGCACGCAGAACGAGGACGGATCGAGTCTTCGCCACAGCTCCCACAGGTACGCCTGGATCCCGCCGACCTTCGGGGGGAAATCGTTGGTCACGAGGAGGTGGCTCACGATCCGTCTCCGCCTTTTTGCACCACCCCATGCTGGCATGCGACGCCCCGTGAACCGATCCTTTGATCATCACGACATCGCCTTCAGACAGCGGTCCACCGTAGACCGACGGCCGAGTGACGTAGCTGCGGTACGAGCCCGGCTCCCGACAAAAGACGCAGCGCACGCGCTTCGGATACGTCGACCACAACGGCGTCGTCAGGCTCGCGGTCCAGGACGAAGCTGACGAGACAGTCCTCGCAGGCGTCGGTGGACTGCAGCTCGCAGTCATCGCAGCTGATCGAGATCGTGCACTCAGCGTTCATCTGTCGCCCTCCCGTGTCCGGGCTCGTGGGCCCCTGGTCTTATTGACCTCGTCCGTCGCACCATGTCAGGAGGGTGTGTCGGTCGATAGTGCTTACGGTGAGACGGGGCGACCTGCTAGGAAATACGTGGCCTCGGAGCGTGCGCATATAACCACGGTTAGCAGCGACGCTGACCCGACAGCGGAGACGTCCGGGCGCTCACAGCTCAGAAGACGCAGCTTCGAGAAAGAACATTCGTTCACAGATCATGGAGGGCGGCGTCACCGGCTCCCGGCTCCCGGTTCCCGGATCCCGGCACAGACTCGTAGGCTCGGGTGATGCTCCACGCCTTCGTCCTCATAGACGCCGAGCCGGCCCGCGTCGCCCCACTCGCCGATGCGCTCGCCGGGACCGAGGGCATCACCGAAGTGTTCTCGGTGGCCGGTGGCGTGTGCGATCTCGTCGCGATCGTGCGTGTCCAGCACCACGACGAGCTGGCAGACGTGGTGACGAAGAGGATCGCCGCGCTTGAAGGCATCGAGTCGACCACCACACTCGTGGCGTTCCAGGCGTTCAGCCGGCACGACCTCGAGGCGATCTGGGACCTTGGCCCCGCCTGAGCGCTGTCTAAGCGCCGGCGGCTTGCTTCGACACCCGCACAAGCCCGTCGAGCACGGCCCGGGCGTGCCCGTCATCGATGACAGCACCCGCCATCACCACCCCTTCCGCCAAACCGCCGACGAGACCTGCGACCACCAGACCGGCAGCGGCGTTCAGCACCACCACGTCGCGATGCGGCCCGCTCTCCCCACCGAGGACGCGCCTCACCACCTCCGCGTTCGCCGCAGCATCTCCCCCGCGCAGGTCTGCAAGCGTGGCGCGATGCAGTCCGAGCTCGGCGGCGTCCACCGTGTAGCGGCGAACCTCGGCGTCCACTTCGGTGTCCACCTCCAAGACCGTGGTGGGCGCCGTGGTGGAGAGCTCGTCGAGGCCGTCCGCCCCGTGAACAACCATCGCGCGTCGCACCCCGTTCATCACGAGCACGCCCACCATCTTCTCGGCCATCGCAGGGTCGCTCACCCCGACGACCTGGTGACGCGCCCGCGCCGGATTGGCGAGGGGGCCGAGGAAGTTGAACACGGTCGACACGCCGAGATCGCGTCGCACCGGAACAGCGAAGCGCATCGCCGGGTGGTACCGAGGAGCGAAGCAGAACCCCATCCCCGCTTCAGCTATGCAACGCGCGACCTCATCGGGGCCGAGGTCGATCACCACCCCGAGCGCCTCGAGCACGTCGGCAGATCCCGCGGCTGACGATGCAGCGCGCCCTCCGTGCTTGCACACCCGAGCCCCCGCGCCCGCCACAACGAATGCGGCCATCGTCGACACGTTGACTGATCCGCTGCGGTCCCCTCCGGTACCGCAGGTGTCGACCAAATCTCCCGGGATTCTCAAGAGTTCGGCATGCGCGAGCATCGCGCGGACCAACCCCGCCAACTCCTCGACCGTCTCGCCCTTCATGCGAAGGGCTATCACGAAAGCGGCTATCTGTGAGGCAGTCGCCGCACCCGAGAGCACCTGGCCGAGAGCGCACCCGGCCTCGTCCCCCGTGAGGTCCCCACCCGACAACATTCGCCCGAGGACACCAGGCCATCCGCCCATTACCTCAAACGCGTGGGCTTCGACTTCGTCACTCATCGGCACATGAAGCAAGCACACATGACAATGTGGGCACCTTCACCGACTCGAACCGTGACATCGAGGGCCATAGCGTCCATCGCCGGGTAAAAGAGGCTCAGTCCCACCACAAGTCGTGGTCGATCACGCCGCGGGCGATCAGCCCGAGCTGAACCTGGCTCGTCCCCTCCACGATCGTGAGCTGCTTGGCATCGCGATACCACTGCTCGGCGGGGTGGTCCTCCACGTACCCTGCCGCGCCGAGAAGCTGCACGGCGAGAGAAGACGCCCGCACAGCCAGTTCGGTCGCGTGGTACTTCGCCATCGACAAGAACGGCACCCACTCCTTCGTGAAGCATCCCTTGTCCGCCAACCACGCCGCCCGGTAGGTGAGCAGGCGGGCGGCCTCGATGTCGGTCGCACACTTTGCGATCTCCCACTGGATGCCTTGGAAGTCGGCGATCGTCTTTCCGAATGCCTCGCGCTGCTTCACGTACTCCGTGGCGTACATGAGCGCACCCTCAGCGAGGCCGATGCCGCGCGCGGCGACGATAGGCCTCATGGAATTGAGCCCGACCATGGCCAGGCGGAACCCGCCCACCTCGCCGATCACGTTCTGCGGGGGGACACGCACGTCGGTGAGCACGAGCTCCCCGGTGTCCACACCGCGTACCCCCATCTTGTAGTCGGTGCGCCCCACCTCCACTCCCGGCCATGCCCGCTCGACGATGAACGCGGTGACCGAGTCGTGTGCCCTGCTAGAGGCGTCGCCGGTCTTGGCGAAGACGGTGTACCAGTCGGCCTCGCTCACCCCCGACATCCAGCACTTGGTGCCGTTCATCACCCAGCCCCCGGGGACGTCGGCGTCTGGGGTGGCCGTGGTGCGCATCCCCATGACGTCACTTCCCGCCTGGGGTTCCGACAGGCCGAAAGCGGCGTGCTGGGTGCCTCGCGCGATCGGGGGAAGGTACCTGCGCTTTTGTTCTTCGGACCCGGCGATCATCACCGGCCCCGTCGGAAGGCGCGTGAGAAGCAGCATGAGGGCGGCCGCGTTCGAGTACTTGGCCACCTCTTCTATGGCGATCGTGAGCCCGGTGATGCCGGCCCCCGAACCGCCCAGCTCCTCTGGGATGCACAGCCCGAGCAGCCCCGCGTCCCTGAACAGCTCGAACAGGTCCTTCGGGTACTGCCCGGTCTTGTCGATCTCACGCGCCCGCGGGCCCACCTTCTCGCGCGCCAGTCGGCGAACCATGGACTGCAGCTCGGACAACTCGGGCGAGAAGGAGAAATCCATCAGATCGCCCCGAGAGGACTGGCAGCATCATCTGCCAGAAGGACCATGACCCGAAGGCTACCGGAGTGTGAGCGACCACCCTTTGTGGCCGTGCCCGACCGGTAGTGTCGAGCTCGTGCGAGAGACGGTTCGCGACGACTCGGCGTTTCTTGCGAGCTCGAGCGAGGCCCTGAGCGACGGCGGGACCGCCATCGAGGTTGCGGGGCTCACCCGCCGCTTCGGTGACCTCGAAGCCGTGCGGGATGTGAGCTTCGAGGTGGCGGCGGGCGAGACGTTCGGCTTCCTGGGACCGAACGGGGCCGGCAAGTCGACCATGATCTCCATGCTCTGCACCCTCCTGCGGCCGACCTCGGGTACGGCCAGAGTCGCGGGCTTCGACATCTCCACCGAGCAGGCGGAGGTGCGCAAGCGCATCGGGCTCGTCTTCCAGGACACCACGCTCGACGACTACCTGACCGCCAAGGAGAATCTCAGCTTCCATGCCGAGCTCTACGGGGTACCACGGGGTCAGGCGGCCCATCGCCTTCGCGACGTGCTCGAGATGGTCGGGCTCTGGGAAAGGCGTGACAGCCTGGTGCGCACGTTCTCCGGTGGCATGAAGCGCAGGCTGGAGATCGCCCGCGGGCTGCTCCACTCCCCCAGGGTGCTGTTCCTCGATGAACCCACGATCGGGCTCGATCCCCAGACCCGGTCCCACATCTGGGGCTACATCAACGACCTTCGCCGGCGCGAGCACATCACGATGTTCCTCACCACGCACTACATGGACGAGGCCGAGCACTGCGATCGCATCGCGATCATC
>PLIG01000188.1:14627-29258 GCA_003139255.1 Acidimicrobiaceae bacterium
GCGGTGACCTTCTACGTGCCTGGGGGTGAGAGATTCGTTCCCCAGCTGTTCGCGGAGCTCGGCGTCCCAATCTCTTCGGTGAGCATCGCCCGTCCTACGCTGGACGACGTGTTCATGACCTACACCGGCCGGACGATCCGCGACGCCGAAGCCTCCGCCTCAGACCGCATGGCCGCGTCGCCTTGGATGCGCGCGGCGAGGCGGAGGTAGACACCGATGAACGAGCTCACCGATCGCGCTAGTGAGCCAGGCGAGAGCCCTGCGGCTGTGACCACCCCGGCTCCCGGGGCTCGAGGGTCCCCTGCCACCCCTCCTGTGGGGCCTCCTTCCGGTGCGCCCCTTCCCCACGCCACCCCGGCTGCTGTGCGGGTGGCCGGCGGCCGGATGAAGGACGACCTGCGAGCGGTGCGGGTCGTGTGGCGACGCGAGCTCATCCGCTTCAGCCGCAACCGGCTCCGGATCATCACCTCGCTCGTCCAACCCGTGCTCTTCCTCTTCGTACTCGGCACCGGGCTCTCGTCCCTTGTGAGCAAGGGGGTCCCGACCACCGGAGGCATCGACTTTCGCACCTTCATGTTCCCCGGGGTGGTGGCCATGACCGTGCTGTTCACCTCGATCTTCTCCGCTGTGTCGATCGTGTGGGACCGAGAGTTCGGCTTCCTGCGCGAGATGCTCGTCGCACCTGTCCGGCGCGGTGCGCTCGTGGCTGGAAAGTGCGCGGGAGGCGCCACAGTCGCCACGCTGCAGGCACTCATCATGCTGGCCCTCGCCGGGCTGGTGGGCGTGCCCTACTCCCCCGCGTTGCTCGCCACCCTGGCCGCGGAGATGCTCCTCGCCGCGGTGACGATCACAGCTCTGGGCACAGCCCTCGCCTCACGCATAGCCCAGGTGGAGTCGTTCCAGGTGGTCATGCAGTTCGTCGTCCTGCCGCTGTTCTTCCTGTCGGGCGCGCTGTTCCCGCTGAGGGGCTTGCCTTCGTGGCTCGGCGTCCTCACTAGAGTCGACCCGCTCACCTACATCGTCGACCCGATGAGGCGCGCCGTCTTCGCTCACATCCGCACGACGCCGGCTATCGCCAGCCGGTTCGGCGCAAGCGTCACGTGGGGCTCCTGGCACGTGCCCATCGCTCTGGAGCTCGGCTTGGTCGCCTGCTTCGCCGCTGTGATGCTCGCGCTGGCGATCGCAGCCTTCTCGAGAACCGAATAGACGCCCACCGGGGCAACGAGCCGGTCGGGGCACAAACGAGCCAGCCTTAGACGACGGGCCTGGCCTGCCGGCCGTTTAGCCGGCGGCAGCTCAGGCCGACTTGCGGCGCTGGCGGATGATCCGGCGACGCTCGCGCTCGGTGNNGCAGGCGGCTCGCTTGCGCCAGCTGGCGGTCAAAACGGCGGTCATCGGAGTCACTTCCTCGAGCACTGCGTGCGTCTGACGTCTCTCGCTTCGTGTTATCGGCCGCTCATGGACCCTGTGAGCAGGGACGATGGCCCCGTCCAAGGAAAAGCGGCGAACAAACAGTATGGCCCAAGGTTGCGACGCTTGTAAAGGTCACTCCCGACGAAAATGCCAGGTTGGACCGCTCACCGTTTCCGGATCCGAGGCTTTCTCGAGTCTTGCTCACTGCCACGAACCACCGAGCGCCTCGCTCGCGGCCACGAGCCACCCAGCTGGTCCTTCAGGGCCGCAGGTCGGTCAATAGCTCGGCCCTGGTCTCCTCCGGGAGGGGTGTCGCCTCCTCGTAGGAGCGATGGGCCACCGCGATCGTCACCGGTCCGGCGGCGAAACGCTCCACATGCTCGGGGGTGAGGATGAACTTCACATAATGCACGGACGGCGTGACCGCCTCACGGGTGAGCCCCTGTTCGTGTGCGGTCTCGGGGACGCTGCGAACGACCCCGCTACCAGCCGCGCCGCTCGAACCGAGTCTCAGCTCGACCGACCGCTCGATACCGACGAGCTTCCCGAGCCACTGGCGCAGCGCCGCCTCGCTGGTCAGCTCGATGAAGAGGGTGGCCGACAGTTCACCCGGCGCTGGGATCAACGGGTTGTATATGTCGAGCTCATCTTGGACCTGCTGGTCGGAAACCATCCTCTCGACCCGGACCATCTCTTGGACTTGGAAACGAATCGTCTCGCGGTTCTCGAACAAGAGCGTGACGAGCGGCCCGACCGCCACCCGTCGCGTCCGCTTGAGCTCGATGATCTTCTCGCGGTAGTCGATCCGGTCGCGTTCGTATGCGCGCAGGTCCTCGATGTCATCCAACGTGAGGCGACGGTCGCGCCCCGGGAGTGCCACGACGTCATCGGGCGGCGCGGATGCCACGATCGCTCAGGAGACGAACTTGAGGCCCTCGGTGAACCGCCCGGCGTGGCTCTTCTCCGCCCTGGCCAGCGTCTCGAGCCACTCTGCGATCTCCTCGAAACCCTCGTCTCGCGCCGTACGGGCGAACCCAGGGTACATCTCGGTGTATTCGTAGGTCTCGCCCTCGATCGCCGACCGCAGGTTCTGCGTGCTCGTACCCACCGCGACGCCGGTCACGGGGTCCCCAACCTCACACAGGAAGTCGAAGTGCCCGAATGCATGGCCCGTCTCGCCCTCGGCCACCGAGCGGAACAACGCGGCGACGTCGGGGTAGCCCTCGACGTCAGCCTTCTGCGCGAAGTACAGATACCGGCGGTTCGCCTGGCTCTCTCCGGCGAACGCGGTCTTCAGGTTGGTCTCGGTCTGGGTTCCCTTCAGTGCAGGCACAGTCCTTCCTTCCTCGTCTCTCTCGTTGGGTCTTGCTTGTGTTGCTCCTATTTCTGGATCTCTTGTTGCGCGCGTCTATGCGTTTGGAGCGCCCGGTGACGTGTGGCACCGTGTGCGAGAGGTCTGAGAGGTCTCCTGCCACGCTGGCGGCAATCGCCGCACAGGCCTCGGAACACGACCTCGGCCCCCCCCACCTCGAAACCCTCGTCGGAACCGGTCGGGACGGTCACGTTGCTGAAGTCGGCGTGGAGGTCGCGAACCTTCCCGCACGACCGGCAGACGAGATGGTGATGCACACTCTCGAGATTAGGGTCGAACCTCGAAGTACCGGTCCCCAGGTCCAGCACGGCGACCTCCCCCATGGCAGCGAGCTCGTTCAGGGTCTGGTAGACGGTCTTGAGCGAGATCGTCTCCATCTCCGCCCGGGCAGCCTCGTGCACCGACTCGGCGGTCGGGTGGCTCAGGTCGCCCTGTAGCACCCCGAAGATGCATTGCCGCTGGGCCGTAACCTTGCGCCCGCGGCGACGAAACAGCGCTGTGAGCTCCTCCACCGACTTCACAGCCAAGATGATATCACCAATGATTGTTGATTGACAATCCGTGTCGAGATCGCCGCGTCAAGATCGCCGCGCAAGCGAGTCGAACCAACTCCCGCTGTGACAGGCTGCTGCGGTGCCCCCCGCCCCTGATGCCCGACCGGCCGCCGCCCGGGGCACCTTCGACCGCACAGAGGCCCTTGCCCGGCTGGCCAACGAGCACTTCGACGTACTCGTAATAGGTGGAGGCATCACCGGGGTGGGAGTCGCGTTGGATGCTGCGAGCCGAGGGCTTCGCACCGCGCTCGTCGAGCGCCACGACATAGCCACCGGCACATCGTCCAAGTCCTCCAAGCTGGTGCATGGAGGGCTCCGTTACTTGGCCCAGCGCGAGCTGCACCTCGTCTACGAGTCGTTGCACGAGCGGCAGCGCCTCCTGGAGAACGCGCCCCATCTCGTCACGCCGCTTGCATTTCTCATCCCATTGTTCGGTCGCGACGCGATGGCACAGAAGAGCGCTGCGCGCGCCTACTCGATGACCCTGTGGCTCTACGACGTAACGGGTGGGTGGCGCATCGGCAAGCGTCACCGGCGCGTGGGCCGGGCCGAGGCTCTGGCACACCTGCCGACCTTGCGCACCGACCGTCTCGTGGCCGGCTTCTACTACTACGACGCCTGGGCGGACGACGCGCGCCTCACACTTGCCGTGGCGCGCACGGCGGCGCTCGACCACGGCGCGGTCGTCGTCAATTACACCGATGTGGAGGACCTCCTTCGCGACGCCTCGGGCACGGTGAAAGGTGCCCGGGTGCGCCCATCGGTGCCGATGACCGGCACCGATAGCGCCACCCTCGGTGGTCCTCGCAGAAACGACGCGGGCCTGCGGCCCGAGCATCACACCGGTGCGCACCCCGACGAGGTGTCGCGTCCAGACGGTGGCGCCTTCGAGGTCCGCGCCTCGGTGGTGGTGAACGCCACGGGCGTGTGGGCAGACGACGTTCGGGCACTGGACGAGGGCATGCACCCCCACTCACTGCGGCCGGCCAAAGGCATCCACTTCAGCGTGCCCCGCTCGAAGCTACCCACCGACATCGCTGCTGTGGTCCGCGCCCCGAAGGACCGCCGCTCGGTCTTCGTGGTGCCGTGGGCCGATGGAGACGACGTGTACGTCGGCACCACCGACACGGCCTGGGACGGCACACTCGACGATCCCGCCTGCTTGTCGGAGGACGTCGACTACCTGTTGGACGCGGTGAACGCGGTGGTGGTCGAGCCGCTGTCACGCGACGACGTGACCGGGGTCTGGGCCGGGTTGCGGCCGCTTCTGGCACCGGGGGGCACCAACCACTCGAACGGGCGCAGAGGAAACGAACCGATGAGCACGCCGGCCAGGTCGTCGAAGCCCTCCAAGAGGACGGCGATGAGCGAACGAACCACCGACCTGTCACGACGCCACCGCGTGCGCAGCTCCTCGGGGAACCTAGTCACCGTCACAGGGGGGAAGCTCACCACCTACCGTCGGATGGCCGAGGACACGGTGGACGAGGTGGTGCGTCTGCTGGGCGCGCCAGCCACTGCCGGCTTGAAGCGTTGTCGCACCGAGAGGTTGGCCATCCGGGGGGCGGCGGGACTGGCCGAGCTGCTCGAGCCTGGCGCCGCGCGCGCCCATGGACTTGATGAAGAGGTGTTTCGCGCGCTCGTGCGACGACACGGAGGAGAGACGCCTTCGGTGCTCGAGCTCGCCTCGGGGCGTCCCGAGCTACTCGAGCCGCTCGTGCCGGGGCTGGCGCAGCTGCGCGTGGAGGCCGTCTGGGCGGCGCGCGAGGAGATGGCCCTCACCATCGACGACGTGCTGTCGCGGCGCACACGCGCCACCCTTCGCCGGGCCACTGCGGCCGTCGAGGTCGCAGGCGACGTGGGTGAATTGCTCGCAGCTGAATGGGGACGACCCCCCGACTGCGTCGCAGATGAGGCGAGAACCTTCGCCGACGAGGTGCGGCGCGACCTCGCTCGGGCGGGTGTCGGACCGCCCTCATCAGACGCCGCGCGCTCACAACGGGTAGCGAGAACTGCGGGCGCGTCAGAACCTCCTCCAGAACGGGCGCGGGGATGAGTAGCCCGGTCCCGGTGATCGAGGTCGACGCAGAACCGGCAAGAGTCGCCGAGCGTCTCGGGGGACCGCGAGTCCCGGTCGACGACGCGCTCGTTGAANNCGCCGGCCGTGACTGGTGGCCGATCACCATCGCCTGGGCCAAGCGCGGCGAGGTGCCGGCACGCCCGGGGGCAGTGGCACGCCCGACCGCGGCAGATCAGGTCGCCGCTGTGCTGGGCGCCTGCAACGAGGCGCGCGTCCCGGTGACCCCAATGGCAGGGCGTTCGGGGGTGTGCGGTTCGAGCGTGCCAGCCTTCGGCGGGGTGGCGCTCGACCTGAACGCGTTGTCGGGGATCACGGACCTGGACACCAAGTCGCTCCTCGCTCAGGTGCTCCCGGGCACTTTCGGGCGCGAGCTCGAGGAGGAGCTCCGCGCGCAAGGCGCCACCCTCGGTCACTGGCCCCAGTCGATCGACATCTCCAGCGTGGGCGGCTGGTTGGCGTGCCGCGGAGCGGGCCAGTACTCGACCCGCTACGGGAAGATCGAAGACATGGTCGTGGGACTCGAGGTGGCCCTCGCCGACGGGAGGATCATCCGCACCGGTGGCCGTGGCCCCCGAGCTGCCACCGGGCCCGACCTCACCCAGCTGTTCGTGGGATCGGAGGGCACCCTCGGCGTGGTGACGGGCGCACTCCTGCGGACACACCCCGCTCCCGAGACGCAAGCAAGCCGCGCGTTCGGGTTCGGGGCGTTCGCTGACGGGCTCGAAGCCTGCCGCCGGGTGCTCCGCCGAGGAGCGACGCCGGCCGTGCTCCGCCTCTACGACCAGCTGGAGTCCGCCCGCAACTTCTCGCTGCACGACCGTTGCGTGCTGGTCGTCCTCGATGAGGCCGACCCTTGCGTGCTAGAAGCGACGTTGGGGATCGTGGACGCCGAGTGCGCGCGAACCGGCGGCGAGCCGACCGGCAAAGAAGACGACAGAATCGTCCAGCGGTGGCGCGAAAGCCGCAACGACGTCTCCGCCCTGGCGCCGTTGTACCAGGCGGGGATAGTGGTGGACACCATCGAGATCTCCGCGCGCTGGTCGGCGCTGGAGAACATCTACCGCGATTGCGTCCGCGCCCTGGAGGCGATCCCGGGCACCGTTGCCGCCTCGGCACACCAGTCGCACGTGTACACCGACGGTGCCTGCCTCTACTTCACCTTCGCCGGTCGCATGCCAGAAGTGCACGGCGCTTCGGACGCCGGCGCCGAGACCGAGTCCGAAGACGCGGAGGCGCAAGATGCCTGGGCGCAGAGCTACTACGTAGGCGCGTGGCAGGCGGTGATGGACGTCGTGCTCGCCCGTGGGGGCGCGATCAGCCACCACCACGGAATCGGGATCAACCGGGCACGCTTCATGCCGCAAGCGCTCGGGGCCGGCCTCGACGTGCTCGTCACGATCAAGAACGCTCTGGACCCCCGCGGCATCCTGAACCCGGGCAAGCTCGGTCTGCCCTCCCCTTTCGGTGAGATCCCCTGGCCATGACCCCTCGGAAACCCACTCCGACACGCGCTCTCGACGACGCAGAAGTGTGCGCCAGAAGCGGGCAGTCGCTTGTCTTGCAGCGGCTCGGTGCCACGCCCCGTAGGTACCATCCCGGACATTTCTGATGAGCATCCTGGTGGTCGACGTGGGAACGTCCGGCGTACGGGCGGGGGTCGTGCGCCCGGACTCGAGCATCGATCACGTCCACTTCGTGGAGGTTCTCCCCACCTCTCCCGCGCCCGCCTTCGTGGAGCTCGACCCGACTGCGATCGCACGAGCCACGCTCGAGGTAGCGCAACGCACGCTGCTCGGGGCAGGTGAGGTTCGAGGGATCGGCGTCGCCAACCAGCGTGCTTCGGTGATCGTCTGGGACCGTCGCACCGGCGAGCCGGTGGGGCCCGGGATCGGCTGGCAGGACCTGCGGACGGTCGGCATGTGCCTGGCGCTCAAGGAACAGGGCATCACCCTCGCTCCCAACGAGTCGGCGACGAAACTCGGCATGCTTCTCGACATGGCCGATCCCGAGCGAAAGCGTGACCTTTGCTTCGGTACGGTCGACACATGGGTCATCTGGACGCTCTCGGGCGGGACGCTGCACGTGACGGACTCCACGAACGCCGGCGTGACCGGGCTCCGCCTTGCCGACGGCACCGGCTGGGACGAAAGGATCCTCGAGGCTCTGCGCATCCCGGCAGGCGTGCTGCCCGAGGTGGTGGACTCGTCGGGGGTGGTCGG
Organism: Acidimicrobiaceae bacterium; assembly: GCA_003139255.1. Classification (GTDB taxonomy): domain Bacteria; phylum Actinomycetota; class Acidimicrobiia; order Acidimicrobiales; family UBA8190; genus Bog-564. Next base: position 22,266 of record PLIG01000188.1, read on the forward strand.
CGAGGCCTGTGTGCTCGAGGGCTCCCCGGCCATCTGCGGGATCGCCGGGGACCAGCAGGCATCGCTCGTCGGCCAGGGCTGCACGTTGCCCGGGATGGCCAAGGCCACTTTCGGCACCGGCGGCATGCTCGACTGCTGCATCGGGCACGTGCGTCCCGCGTTCATCCGTCGCGGCGAGGCCGGCACCTTCCCCATCTGCGCCTGGCAACGCGCGGGGCGCATCACCTGGGGGGTGGAGGCGATCATGCTCTCTGCAGGCACCTGCGTGGAGTGGCTGCGTGACGACCTCGGCGTGATCGACAGCGCGGCCGACTCAGAGGAGATCGCCGCCTCGTGCGAGGACACCGGTGACGTCTGGTTCGTGCCGGCCCTCGTGGGAACAGGCACTCCCGTGTGGGACTTCGGGGCACGCGGCACGTTTGTCGGGATCACCCGCGATACACGACGGCCCGAGTTTGTGCGCGCGGTGCTCGAGGGGATCGCTCATCGAGGTGCGGACCTTCTCGAGGCGGCAGAGTCCGACACGGGCCTCGAGATCGACCGCTTGCGCGTCGACGGAGGCATGTGCGACAACGACACCTTCGTCGCCGCACTGGCCGACGCGATCGGACGTCCGGTGGAGGTCTCCCCGGTGCGCGAGGCGACAACGCTCGGTGCCGCCTATCTCGCCGGGATGGCCCTCGGCATCTGGGACGGAGAGCACGAGGTGGCTGCGGCGTGGAAACCCGGTCGCGTGGTGGAGCCCACCAACGGCGACATCAGGCGGGCAGCGAGCCGAGAGCGGTGGCTCACAGCGCGCGAACGAGCCCTGAACATCGTCCCCGAGCTGTCGGCCCTGGAGTTCTGAACCACTTCGAAGCGCCAAGGGGCTCAACGTGTTCGCGCGAGGGCTTCATCGAAACTTGCACCGCGCTCGAGCAACTGCCGGTAACACATCAACTGACGCGGCATGCTGAACCCGAGGGCCCCCGTCAGCCTGCCGTTACGACCGTAGGCAGCGACGAAGCGGCGCTCGGGGACCGACCCGTCCACCACCACCACCTCGTCGTCGGGACGAGGACTTCCGAGCACCTGGATCCTCACGTCGTACTGGTCCGACCAGAAGTAGGGCACAGGCACGTAGGAAGGCGCGTGGGCGCGCCCGGCGAGAAGGTCGCGTGCCGCGGCCACACCTTGTTCGGACGCGTTGGTCCAGTGCTCGATGCGCACCTCACCACCGAGGCTCTCGTCATACCAGCGAGCGACATCGCCTGCCGCCACGATGTCATCCGTCGCGTGCAGAGTGGCATCGACCACTATCCCGTCACGCACTTCGAGACCCGAGCCGTCGAGCCAATCGGTGCTTGGGACGACTCCGATCGCCACGAGGACCACGTCGGCCGGCACGACCGTTGCGTCGTCGAGCTCGACCCCGTTCACTGCGAACCCTGACACCCCTACCCCCGTGCGCAGCTCCACACCATGATCGCGGTGCAACGCGCTGCACTCGGCCCCTATCTGCTCGCCGAGCGCGCCCTCAAGAACAACCGAGAGAACCTCTATGACCGTCACCGAAGCGCCGCGTCCGTGACACGTCGCTGCCACCTCCGACCCGATGAAGCCCGCCCCGACCACCGCCAGGCGCGTCCCCGGTTCCGCCGTCGCCTCTCTGAGCGCGCTCGAGTCCTCCAGGGTCCGAAGCACGTGTACCCCGGCAGTGTCCCCGACGCCCGGGAGGGTGCGCGGATGCGCGCCGGTGGCGATCACCAGCCCGTCGAACTCGACCTTGCTCGCGTCATCAAGCTCCAGCCGGTGTCCCTCGGCATCGAGAGCACGGGCGCTGTGGCCCAGCCGCAAGTCCAAGCCGAGCGCCTCTATCGTCTCGGGCTCGCGAAGGCGCACGCGGTCGAGCCCCCAGGTGCCCGCCAGGAACTGCTTCGACAGGGGCGGCCGATCGTAGGGGAGGTGGTGCTCGGCACCGATCAGCACGATCCTGCCTTCGAACCCCTCGGTCCGAAGCGTCTCTGTCGCGCGTAGACCGGCCAGCGACGCGCCTACGACCGCGACCGTGGAGCTTTCGTCGAGCACCCGCCGAGGCTAGCTGCAGTTCCTAGAGCCAAACGGGCGATCCCTGAGCTCTCAGCCTCCGAACATGGCCATCCACTGTTCGGGGGTGCGCATGCGAAAGACGTAGTTGTGCCGCCTGGTGGCGCCCAACGTGGCAGAGGGCTCGGGCGAGTAGAGGTGACCGGGGTAGAGCAACGTGTCGTCCCCGAACCGGGCGAGGCGCGTGGTCAGCGACTCATACATCTGCTCGGGGTCGCCGCCGGGCAGGTCAGTGCGCCCACAGCCTTCGAGGAACAGCGTGTCGCCCGAGACGAGGCGCCCCGCCACCGAGAAGCACTGGCTTCCGGGAGTGTGTCCCGGGGTGTGCACCACCTCGATCTCGAGCTCGCCGACCTCGACCACGTCCCCGCTGTCGTGCTTGGACAGCTCGTCCTCGGAAAGGCCGGTGGCGCGCACCATCCACCTCGCCTCTTCACGTTGGACGTGCACGGGCACCTGCACACGTTCGAGCAGGTTCGTCACTCCCTCGATCGGGTACCCCATCAGGTCCCCGCCCACGTGGTCGGCATGGAAGTGGGTGGCGAGCACTCCTGTGAGGTGCATCGCGTCGGCTTCCAGTACGCCGAGAACCCCCGCCACGTCGTACGCGGGGTCGACGACAACCGCATCCCCACTGCGACGATCGCCGATCAGGTAGCAGAAGTTCACCATCTGGCGAGCCACCGGGTCCTCGGCGGCGAAGTCGCGGCCGGAGAGCAGCTGGCGGAAGTAGAGGCGGTCTTCGTCTTGCATGCGATGGCTCTCGGATGGATCTTTGGACAGGGTGGCGGTGCGCCGGCAGCGGTGGTGGGCGACCCCTCACCGAGCGACGATAGAGGAGAAATGGCGGCGCGTCACGCCCGCTGGTCAGCTCGCAAAAGCCTCGAGCTTGGTCACCAAGGCGCCGAGCACCTTGTCCTGCGCCAACAGGTGGTCCTGGATCTGTACGGCCTCATGCAGCACAGCGTCTGCGTCCTTGTACGTGGCGTCGGCACGCTTGTCGGCTGCGGCCGCCTGGATGTTCTGCCCGACGATGATGATTGGCAGCAAGATCAGCTGGAGGAAGTTGGAAGACACCCAAGCGACGATGATGGTCAGGTTGTGGCTCTTGATCGCGGACGGGAGGCTGACGATCGCGATCGCCGCGAAGACATAGCCGCACACCATCGTGCCCACGATCAGGGTGATCTTGAGCCCCAGCCACGAGTTGAACCGGGCGAAGACATTGCCTGTCGCGCGTTGATCGTCGACCTTGACCGGGCCTGGAGCCTGCCCGGTGATTCGCGCCCTCGTCCGGTGGTGTGGGACGTAGTTGTAGACCGTGTCACTCATGGCGGACCCTTTCGTGTCGTGTCGGGCTTGTCGCAGACCTGCTGGGCTCACCATTTGCGCACCAGGTTCGATCGGGGCGACGGTTCAGCGGTACACCTTGCGCTCGAAGAGGGCGTGCGATCCCGCCACCCGATCGAGGAAGAGAAGGCCGTCGAGATGGTCGAACTCGTGCTGAACCGCCCGAGCCTCGAAGGCGTCGACTTCCAAAGTGAGCCGCTCACCGTCGATCCCGGTCCCCACCACAGTTAGGCGCCGCGCTCGCGTCACATCGCCTGTGAGATCGGGGACGCTCATGCAACCCTCCCTGGCAACCTCAGGATCCTCGCTCGCCGTTATCGCCGGATCGAACAAGACGAAGGGCCCGTGGCACGAGCGCGCCTTGCGGTGACCGGTGACGTCCACCACGAAGGCGCGCAGGCTCAGACCGATCTGCGGAGCGGCCAGCCCAACGCACGCCGGTGACGCGCGCATCGTGTCGAGAAGGTCCTCAGCGAGCGCACGCGCCTCGTCGTCGACACGCCCGACCGGTGCGGCGACCGCGCTCAGAACCCGATGGGGCAGGACGAGGACCGGGCGAACCGCCATCAAAGCCGCATTCGGAGTGCTTCAGAGAAGGTCGGCTTCGTCACGGTGTGTGGTGCAATGCACACCGAGCTCAGAAGCCGCCTCGCCGACGTGTCGTGCCGCGGCTTCTGCGGCTTTGCCAGCTGGGAGGGTGACCCGCAGGGTCATCACGTAGACCGCAGAGTCAGGCTCGCCCACGACGTGAGTGGCCACGTCGACAACGTTCCCTCGCGCCTGCGCCAGGGCAGTGGTCACAGCGTGGACGATGCCAGGACGGTCCGCTCCGTGCACAGCAATCGTCCAGGCTTCTCTCGCTTCTACGCTCGCCTGGGCCTGACTGCCCGGGCCGGGGGCTTGCGCCCTATCTGCCTCCTCGGCGCGCACCGCTGCGTCGCTCAGGGGCCGAACAGCGAGCGTCAGGTCGAAGGCATCAGCGATAGGGGTGAGGGCGCGCTCGAGCGCCTCTCGGTCCACCTGCGGGGGCGTCGCCACCACCAGGAGTATGGCGAAGTGACCCCGCAGGATCGTCATGGTGGAGTCCTCCAGGTTGCAGCCGAGGTCGACGAGCGCCCCACTTACTCCTGCGACAATGCCGGGCCGGTCGGCGCCGAGGGCGCTCAGTGAGAATCGGGCCATCACCGAACGTTAGAGCACCGCAAACAGGACAACCTCTGCCGATCCGCGCACGCTCCTGGAACGACAGGTCTCAGAAGAGAGGCTGCGCCCCGGGCGAGTCGCGCCCTGACCTGCTGGTAGACGAGGCCGCCGCGTCGCCTTCGTGGTCGCGCACCTCGAGCTCCTCCTCGAGGCCGCCCTCTGCCACTGCCTCGTCCTCCAGATCCTCGTCGTCTCGTTCGTCCTCCTGGAAGTCGTGGGCCCGTTGCTCGTCTTCTCGGTCGTCGTCGTCCTCGCTCTCGTCGGCGTCCTGAACGTCGCCATCGCCCCGGTCCTCGTCGTGCTGCTGCTTCNNCCCCGGTTCACCGCGTCGAGCCGGGGAACCAGCTCCTCGACTTGCACACGGGTGCGGCGGATGCGCCGGTCGAGCTCGTCGACGATCGCCGTCGCACGCTCGAGGCGTGCCACCAGCTGGTCGACGTCCACGTCTCGCTGTTCGAAGAACTCGACGATCGAATCGAGCTCCTCGCTCGCCTCGGTGTAGGTGAGCTCGCTCACCGCCACGTCCGGCGCAGACGCCTCTCGGTCCGAGACGCTCATTGTCCCTCCCCTGTTCTTCGTTCATCGGTGACCGGCGAATCCTCGGTGCCCGGCAAGGCCTCGGTCGGCGACTTCGTCACGACCTCCACGTCTCTCACCTTCGACCGCACCGTGCCGTCGGCGAACCTCGTCAGGAGCACCGTCTCAGGTGCAAGGCCCACCGCTGACCTCACGAGGCTCCCGTCCTCGTCGAGTGTGATCGTGTAGCCGCGCTCCAGCTGTCGGTCGACGTCGTAGGCGGCAAGCAGACGTCGCCACGACAGGACCCGATCGCCTTGCCGGTACAGCTGTCCCCTCACAGCAGGCCCGACACGTGATGAACGCTGGGTCAGCGAGAGCGACGCCGACTCCGTGCAACGAGGCCCCGCCGTGGCCAGACGAGACGACCGGGCCTGCAGGCGCTCGACGTGTCGGTCGAGCTGGTTGCGCGCAGAAGTGCACAGACGCGTTCGCGTCCGCGTGTCGCGCCGTGAGACGTACTCGATCGCTTCCACCGCGCGCTGGATCACCACACCAGCCGCTCCGACCACTCCGGCCCACCGCTCGGTGACTCGCGCGACCAGCTCCTGGCCGCACTCGGTAGGGGTAACGAACGCCCGGTTCGCCACGACGTCGGCGACCGACTGGTCGCCGGTGTGTCCGATCCCCGTCCACACAGGTATCGGAGCCGCCGCGATAGCCCGAGCCACTAGCTCTGTATCAAAGGCTGCCAGATCACCTTTCGACCCACCTCCCCGGACTACCACCGCCAAGTCGCACCCGGAGCCGAAGAGTACGGACAAGGCGGCGGTTATCTGCTTGGGCGCCCCGCCACCCTGCACCTGCGCTGGAACGTGCAGGACCCTGAAACCAAAACCCGAGCCTTCGAGCTGTCCCGTGAAGTCTCGGTAGCCCTCGGTCCCCCGGCTTGCCACCAAGCCAACCAGGAGTGGAATCGCAGGTACGGGTAGGGCGCGGTTTTGCTGCAAGAGGCCCTCGGACTCGAGTGCTCTGAGCAGCGCTGCTCGCCGGGCCGCCAGCCGGCCGAGCAGTGCTGTGACGTCGACGTCTATGGCGATGAATGTGAGCTGCCCCTTCGGCGTGTAGAGCTCGACGCGGCCCTGGAGTGTGACGACCGTTCCGGGCTCAAGGACGATGCCCTGGCGGTCGAGAGCCGCCTTCAGCGAAACCCACGTCCTCGCCCAACAGTTGACCTTCAACACCGACGTGTCCCGGTCCCGCGCCCCGTCGGGATCGACCAGGTCGATGTAACAGTGCCCCGTGCGATCCGAGATGCTCTGGATCTCGCCGCGCACCCATAACGGGCGAGCTCGTGGTAGCTCGCGCCCGATGGCAGCCTGGACACGCCCGTAGAGCGCGGCAATCGACAGGGCGTCCGCGCGCTCACCGGGTAGCAGGTCGGACAACCGCTCACTGTGACGGGCCATCAGGCCGGTCCCTCGATCATTGCCTTGCGCCGGTGGAAACCTCACCGGCGACACCCTACCCAGGGGATGTTGATGCGCTCACCAAGGGGAAAGAACCTGGCAGACTGGATGGTGACGGTGAGTCGGCCGGGTGGTCGCGGCACGGGCCCTTGTGGGCGCTGTGTCGAGGAAGGTCGGGGCTCCACAGGGCAGGGTGCTGGCTAACGGCCAGACGGGGTGACCCGCAGGACGTGCAACAGAGAGCAGACCGCCGATGGCGAGCTTCGGCCCGCACAGGCAAGGGTGAAACGGTGCGGCAAGAGCGCACCAGCGGCCGGGGTGACCCGGTCGGCTATGTAAACCCCACCCGGAGCAAGGCCAAACGTGGGAC
>PLIG01000140.1:0-20387 GCA_003139255.1 Acidimicrobiaceae bacterium
GCGCGGCCCTCGGAGTCGACGACAGCGGGCATCTCACCGGACGCCTCGAGCGCCTGCCCCCGACAGGTGAGGCACGCTCTCTCGTGCTCGCCGAGTACGCCGACCACGAGGGGCTCGACCTCTCCGAGTCGGTCGCCTACGCCGACTCGGCCTCGGACCTGCCTCTGCTCGAGAGCGTGGGCTTCCCCGTTGTCGTGAACCCTGAAGCCCGTCTCGCAGCCATTGCCCGCAAACGGGGCTGGCACACAGAGCATTGGGACAAGGCAGGTGGTGCGGCAAGGCCTCTGCTTCCTTTGGGACCCGTCGACCACGGCGTGTCGCGCTGGTGGGCTCGCATCGAGGGCGCGCTCCATGAACCAGACGCCAGCCGGTCGTGGGGCTCCGAGAGCACGACGCGCTCCTCCGGCGCCCAGAGGCGCGCCCGTGACGGGAGCGACGCGTCGTGGCCCCATGTGACGCGACGCTCCAGTCGCTCCTCGTCCGAGAAGCTCGGGACACCACGGTGAAAGCGCTCGTCTTCGAGCGCAACCTCGCTCGCTTCGCCGCCTCACGAGTCGTCTCGAGCCTCGCGGGTTCCGGCAAGGGCGTGAGCGTCGCTCCGCTTCGCTTGACCGATCTCGAAGCACCGGCCCTGCGCGGGCCGGGCTGGCACCGGGTTCGACCGCGCCTAGCGGGGATCTGCGGTTCGGACCTGGCCACGATCGACGGGCACAGCTCGCGCTACTTCGAGGACCTCGTGAGCTTTCCCTTCGTGCCTGGCCACGAGATCGTGGGGGTGATCGAGGAGTCCTTCGGTGCCAACGGCGCGATCGCCAGCAGTGCGCTCGCCCCGGGAGCGCGCGTGGTGATCGAGTCGGTCATCGGGTGCATCCCGCGCGGGATCGACCCGCCCTGTTCCGCTTGCGCGCAAGGCCGAAGCGGTGGTTGCGAGCGCGTCGGCTTCGGGCACATCTCCCCTGGCTTGCAAATCGGCTACTGCGCAGATACCGGAGGCGGCTGGTCCAACGCCGGTCTGGTGGCCCACGAGACACAGCTGCACGCGGTCCCCGACGAGCTCAGCGACGAAGAGGCGGTGATGATCGAGCCCACCGCCTGCGCGGTGCACGCCGCGATCCGGGCCGAGGTGAACCCCGGAGACACGGTCGCAGTGCTCGGTGCGGGCACCCTGGGGCTCACCACAGTGGCAGCTCTGCGCTCGCTAACCGAGCCGGGAGCTCTCTTCGTCGGCGCCAAGCACCCGCACCAGAGGCGCCTGGCAGAGGAGCTCGGTGCCGACACGGCAGTGCCGCCCGCGCAGCTCGGGCGGGCGGTGCGACGCCAATCGCGATCGCTCGCAGTCTCCGAGCGCTCCCACCAGTTGACCGGCGGCGCTGACGTGGTCGTCGACTGCGTGGGTAGCGCCGAGTCCGTCACCGAGGCGCTCTCCATCGTGCGCCCGCGCGGCCGGCTCGTGCTCGTCGGCATGCCGGGCAACATTCGCATCGACCTCGCTCCGCTCTGGCACCGGGAGCTGATCCTCACCGGTGCCTACGCCTACGGCACCGAGGAGCTGGCCGACGGCACCAGGCGGACCTTCGACCTGGCCATGGAGGTGGTGGCCAGATGCCGCCTCGGCCGCCTGGTCTCAGCGCGCTACCCTCTCGATCGCTTCGAGGAGGCGCTCGCCCACGCCGGAGCCGCTGGCCGGCGCGGCGCCGTCAAGATCGTGTTCGACCTGCGACGGGCACCGACCGGGCGCAGCGACCCGTCGACTGGAACAACGCGACCGGCAATTCGCGTCGCCAGCAAGCCGGCCCTGTCGCTCCCTCGCAGGCGCACGAGAGTTCTGACAACACGACCACGAACACGAAAAGAAGCGACACCGTGAGCCCAAGGCCCGGGTTCGTGCTCGAAGTCGACGGTTCCACGCCGCCCACCTTGTTCTGGCACGGCGAGGGTCTTCGCCTAGAACGCCTCCCCCTGGGCAGCCGTGTCCTGTACCCCCCTGAGCCCCTCGACCCGCTGGCCGACCCCGCGGGCGCCATTCGCCACGCGCTCGAGCATCCCCTAGGTGGCTCAGAGCCGCTGAAGGTGCTGTTGCGCCCGGGGATGCGCCTGGTGATCGCCTTCGACGACGTGTCTCTGCCGCTTCCTCCCATGCGCCGACCCGACAACCGCCAACTCGTCCTCGAGCAGGTCCTCGACGTGGCGGCCGAGGCCGGGGTGGACGACGTAGTGCTGATAGCGGCGCTGTCGCTTCACCGGCGCATGACCGAGCCCGAGCTGCGCCATGCGCTCGGTAATCGCATCTACGACGCCTTCGCGCCCCACGGCCTTCTCCTCCAGCACGATGCCGAGGACCCGACCAACCTCGTGCACCTGGGAGTCACCGACCTCGGAGAGGACGTGGAGATCAACCGGCTCGCCGCGCAGTGCGACCTCCTCGTGTACGTAAACATCACCCTGGTCGCCATGGACGGCGGCCACAAGTCGGTGGCCACAGGACTGGCCAGCTACCGCAGTGTTCGACACCACCACAACGCGCGCACAATGGCCCTGAGCCGCTCGTTCATGGACCAGGACCACTCCGAGCTGCACTCCTCGAACTGGCGCATGGGCCGGCTGATTCGAGAGAGCGGTGTGAAAGTGTTCCAGATCGAGACCACGCTGAACACCGACACGTTCCCCGAGCAGTTCAGGTTCCTCCAAAGACGTGAGTGGGAGTGGACTGGCGCCGACCGCGCCGCGTTCTTGGCTGCCTCGAAAGGATTGAAAAGTGTGCCCGAACGCATCTCCAGGTCGATCCTTCACGGCGTGAAGTCCCCCTACCGCATGACCTCGGTGCAGGCAGGTGAGGTCGAGGCGGTACACGCGCGCACGACCGAGAACGTCTACGCCCAGCAGCTCGTCGAGATCGAGGGCCAAGCCGACGTGCTCACGATGGGGCTTCCCTACGTCGGCCCCTACAACGTCAACTCCATCATGAACCCGATACTCGTGGCCTGCCTTGGTCTCGGGTACTTCTTCAATCTCTACCTAGGGAAACCCCTGGTTCGCGAAGGGGGTGCGGTGATCATGAGCCACCCCACCCCCTGGGCGTTCCACCCGGGGCATCACCCGAGCTACATCGACTTCTTCGAGCAGGTGTTGTCGGAGACCACCGACCCGGCGGAGATCGGCAAGTACGAAGAGTCCTTCGCCACCGATCCCTGGTACGTCCACCTCTACCGCACGGGCCACGCCTACCACGGCGCGCACCCGTTCTTCATGTGGTACTGGTGCGCGCACGCCCTGGAACACCTGAGCGCGGTGATCGTGGTGGGGGGTGATCGCGCAGCGGTTCGGCGCCTGGGCTTCAAACCCGCTTCGACGATGGCCGACGCCCTCGAGATGGCCTCCGACGTCGTAGGACCGGATCCCTCTGTCACACACGTCCATGCTCCACCGCTCCTCATGGCACAGGTCAGTTGATGCGGCGCCCAACCGAACAGGTCTCGTGATGGGGCTCACATCGGTGCTTCACAAGATCAACACCTCACGAGACCGAGGGTTCCCGTGGTCGGCGCCGAGCTGGCCCGAAACCCTTCCCCGCCCTGCCCCCGAGCGTCGGCTCGGCGTCGACTACCCGACCGAGTGGGCCCGGCGCTACCCGGCCCGCCTTCTACGAGCGATCGTGTTCGACAACCTGACGCGCCCGGTGACACACCTGGTCGCCTCACCCGAGGTGCGCGGAGCCGAGATGCTCGCGCTCGTGGAACCGCCGGCGATCTTCGTGGCGAACCACGCCAGCCATCTCGACACCCCCTTGCTGCTGTCGGTGCTGCCGGCACGCTTTCGGCACAACACGGTCGTCGCCGCTGCCGCAGACCACTTCTTCGACCGTCGCTGGAAGGCACATGTGTGGGCTCTCGCTCTCGCCGCCGTGCCGATAGAGCGTCAACGCGTGAACCGCCGCTCCGCCGACCTTGCAGCCGATCTCATCGAGCGCGGCTGGAACCTCATCATCTATCCCGAGGGAAGCCGCTCCCCCGATGGCTGGTTCCAGCCATTTCGCGCAGGCGCCGCGTACCTCGCGGCGCGCACCGGCTGTCGCGTGGTGCCGGTGCACATAGACGGCACCTTCCGGATATTGCCGCGCGACAGCCATGGTCTTCGCAGAAGCCCCACCCATGTCACCTTCGGCACACCGATGTCGGCCGAGGCCGGAGAAGACGCCCGGCGTCTCGGGACCCGGATCGAGGAGGCACTCGGAATCCTGGCCGACGAGAGCCGCTCCGACTTTTGGAGCGCGCGCTTGCGCGCCGCGTCTGGCACGACAACCTCGCCGCGAGGCCCGGATGCTTCACCCTGGCGCAGGTCCTGGGCGCTCGGCCCGTCGCCCGAGCAGCACGACGAGACCGACGAGCGCCGCTGGGCGATCAAACCGAAGCCAGACAGTGCTTCACGCCGTGGGCTCGGACTCCCACGTCAAGGCGGGTCCGCTGCAGCACGCAACAAGACGAGCCGAACAACGCGGTAGACGCGCATAGCTGATAGCCTCCTGAAGCCCTGGCCGCCGGCCGGGGTGGTGCAGGTCCAGCGAAGACCGGTGAGATCCCGGCGCTGTCCCGCAACGGTGATGCCCGCGAGGGCTAGCCCGGACGCCTGTCCTGCACCGACGAGACCTGTCCTCGGAGGAAGGGCGGTTCGTTGGGCGCCTTCATCGGTGGTGCGACAGCGAGCTCTGAAGTCCTCCGCTAGCCCGATGGAGGATGACCATGCTCGAAACCACGAAGCCTGCTCTCGCGCGTTCCAGTTGCCCATCGATCCGGCGAACGACATCGATCCGGCGAACGACGCTCGGCGTCACCGCGATCTTCATCGGCGCAGCTCTGGCCGCGTGCTCGAGCAGCTCCAGCGCTCGGCCAAATGCTGAGTCCGGCTCCTCGTCTGCCGCCCGGGCGGGAGCAACCGTTTTCCCGGTCACGATCCGAGCCGCCAACGGCGACATACGGATCCCTGCCCGGCCCACCGCCATAGTGTCGTTGTCCCCCACAGCCACGGAGATGCTCTACGCGATTGGCGCCGGCGGCCAGGTGAAGGCCGTGGACGAGAACTCGGATTACCCGTCACGGGCGCCGCGCACGAGCCTCGACGGCGTACTACCAAACGTCGAGGCGATCGTCTCCTACCACCCCGACCTCGTGGTGGTGGCCGGAGACTCGACCGGGCTGACCCATGAGCTAGCCGCCTTCGGTGTGCCCGTCTTGTCCGAGCCGGCGGCTGCGACCCTCGACAACGCTTACGAGGAGTACGAGCAGCTCGGCACCGCGACAGGGCATGGCACCCAAGCAAGAGCCGAGGTCGCCCACATCCAGGCCCAGATCGCCTCCATCGTCCACAGCGCGCCGAGGCCGGCCGCGCCCGGGACCTACTACTACGAGCTCGACCAGACCTACTACTCGGTCACCTCGTCGACGTTCATAGGCAAGGTCCTCGGGCTGCTCGGGCTGAAGAACATCGCAGACAGCGCCGCCGGCGCGTCGAGCAGCGGTGGCTACCCGCAGTTGTCGGCGGAGTTCATCGCCGAGGCGAACCCGCAGTACATCTTCCTGGCGGACACCCTCTGCTGCCAACAGAGCGCCACGACCGTTGCCGCTCGGCCGGGATGGTCCACCTTGCGGGCGGTGCGCGACGGGCACGTGATCGGGCTGAACGACGACATCGCCTCGCGCTGGGGCCCTCGGATCGTGAACTTGCTTCGCACCGTGGTAAACGGGTTGAACACGAAGCACGCGGCACCGGCGTGAGCGCGATCGCACCAACCACGACGCGAGCAGAGCCTCAGGCCCCAACAACAACGACGACTATCTCCGCTGGTTTGGCACGTCGCACCTCGGTGCGCACGCCGCTCTTGGTCGCATTCGCAGCCCTCGCCGGCGCCATGCTCGTCGGAGTGTCCGTGGGGCCGGCGAACCTCTCGCTGTCGACGGTGCTGGGCGCGTTGGCCTCCCACCTCCCACTGCTCCATCACCACGCGAACATCTCTCGACTCCAGTCGGACATCGTCTGGCAGATCCGCCTGCCCCGAGTGGTGCTCGGAGGTCTGGTGGGAGCCATGCTCGCCGGCGGTGGGGCCGCCTACCAGGGCGTGTTCAGGAACCCGCTCGCCGATCCGTACCTTCTCGGCGTCGCCGCCGGCGCCGGGCTCGGCGCCACAGCTGTAATCGTGACCACATCGCAGCTCTCCGCCCTCTTGCCCGTGGCCGCCTTCGCCGGCGCGGTCGGTGCGGTGACCCTCACCTACGTCGTGGGAGCGACCGTCGGCCGCCAAGGAGCCACCACCTCGATCGTGCTCGCCGGGGTCGCCGTCGCCGCCCTTCTCACCGCCATCCAGACCTATCTACAGCAGCGCCACGTACCCGACCTGCAGAACGTCTACTCGTGGATCCTGGGGAGGCTCACCACTGCGAGCTGGTCGGACGTTGTGCTCATCCTCCCTTACATCACATTGAGCGCGGTGGTGCTCGTCGCGCATCGCCGGTTCTTGGACGTGCTTCGCGTCGGTGAGGAAGAAGCAAACACGCTGGGCGTGAGCTCCTCACGAGTACGGCTAACCCTTGTGGCCGCCGCCACGCTCGGCACTGCCGCGGCCGTAGCAGTGAGCGGGCTCATCGGCTTCGTGGGGATCATCGTCCCCCACACCGTGCGGCTCACGACGAACGCCAGCTACCGCGTGGTCCTCCCGGTGTCGATGATCGGAGGTGCAGCATTCCTGATCCTCGCCGACGTGGCCGCGCGGACGGTCCAAGCACCCTCTGAGATCCCGATCGGCGTGGTCACGGCTTTCGTGGGCGCGCCCTTCTTCTTGTTCGTCCTTCGATCCCGGCGAGCACAGCGCGGTGTGAGATGACCGACGCTCGGCCGGGCATTCGCAGCACGCTCTGCTCGCAGGCGCACGCAACGAGCCGGGAGTCGCAGAGGACCATCTCGTGATCGCGCTGGAACGGGTCACCGTCCGCTACGGATCCACGACGGCTGTGTCCGAGCTCACCGAGCGCGTCGGCGAAGGGGAGTGGGTCGGCCTCATCGGCCCCAACGGAGCAGGCAAGACGACGGTCCTGCGATCGATAGCTCGGCTCGTCCAGCACGAAGGGCGCGTGACCATCGCCGACAAGGACAGCTCGGGTATGTCGCGACGGCACCTCGCACGTCGCATCGCCTACGTCCCCCAGCGCCCGACACTTCCTCCTGACATGACGGTGTCAGACTACGTGCTGCTAGGACGCACGCCGCATATCGGCTACTTCAGCTTCGAGAGCGCCGACGATCACAGAGTGTGCTCGACGTTGGTGGAGCGCCTGGACTTGGCGGCCTTCTCCGACAGGCAACTGGCCACACTCTCAGGCGGCGAGCTTCAACGACTCGTACTCGCGCGTGCCCTCGCCCAGGAAGCGCCCGTGCTGCTGCTCGACGAGCCCACCAGCGAGCTGGACCTGGGCCGCAGGGTGGAGGCACTCGAGCTGGTCGACGTTCTGCGAGCCGAGCGGGGGCTCACGGTGATCAGCGCCCTGCACGACCTGACACTGGCGGGACAGTTCGCAGACCGTCTGGTGCTGCTCGCGGGGGGGAGGATCGCGGCTGCCGGTCCGCCCGTCGACGTGCTCGAGGAAGCCTCTCTCGGCCACCACTTCGGCACGAACGTGCGGGTGCTTCGCACGGACAGCGGCGAGCTCGTCGTCGTGCCGCAAAGAACCCCATGACAGCAGAGACAGCCATGCAGGGCCGTGCCGCACGCACGAACCACGGGGGGATCGGGCGGTTCTGTTGATCACCCTCGTCCTGGGCGGGACACGTTCTGGCAAGTCGGTCGTCGCCGAACGCTTGGCGGCGCGCATGGAAGCGCACGTCACCTATGTGGCGACGATGCAGATCGGCGACGACCCCGACCTTGCGAAGCGCGTCGACGAGCACCGAGCGAGGCGCCCCCCGCAGTGGCGGACCGAGGAGGCCGGTGCCGACCTGCCGGGCCTGCTGCGCAGATTGGAGGGACCGGCGATCGTGGACTCCCTCGGTGGCTGGGTCGCGGCGAGCCAAGACATGTACGTCGACGCCACAGAGCTGTGTGCGGCACTGAAGGAACGTGATGGCGACTCGTTGGTCGTCTCCGAAGAAGCCGGGCTCGGCGTGCATCCCTCCACCGACGCAGGACGTCGCTTTCGCGACGTCCTGGGAACGCTCAACCAGGCGGTCGCTTCGGTCGCGGACGAAGTCCTCCTCGTCGTGGCGGGACGAGTCCTCCACCTCGAGGGGACTCCGAGCGATGACAACGGGGGTCTGTCATGAGAAGAGCGCTCGCCTTCCTCACGCCCTTCGGGGGGGCTGTAACCCCCTCCCCCGCGGCGCTCGCGTGGTTCCCCCCTGTGGGCGCTGTGATCGGCCTCGCGGTCGGAGGCATCTGGTGGCTGGCGGGAAGGGCTTGGCCCGCTGCCGCTGCGGCGGCCGTGGCCCTCGCGGCCGACGTGGCACTTACCGGATACCTGCACCTCGATGGCCTTGCCGACGCGGCCGACGGGCTGTGTCCACCGCTCGAGCCCGATCGCCGTCTCGCCGTGATGGCGGACCCCTCTGTGGGCGCCTTCGGCGTCGTGACCGTAGGCGTGATCCTGCTCCTGCGCTTCGGTGCGCTCGCCTCCACGCGTGCCACCCCCCTCGTCATCGGAGCGCTGTGGTGCGGTTCGCGTACGGCGATGGCGGTGATCGCGAGAACCCTCCCCTACGCACGCCCCGGCGGCCTCGCCGACGCATTCGTCGGAACCCAAGGTGCCGCCGACGAAACCGGTCGAGTGGCACAACGAAGTCCGGTCGTGCCCGCACTGGTCGGGTTGGCGCTCGCAGTATGCCTGGCGTTCGCAGGACGCAGAGCACACGGATTGGCCGCGCTCGGTGCGGAGGCGGTGGCCGTGGGCGCGGTGGTGCTCTTGGCCCGCAGGAGGATCGGCGGCTTCACAGGCGACGTGCTCGGGGCCGCGGGGGTAATAGGAGAAACGGCGGGGCTCCTCGTCCTGGCTGCGAAGTGGTGACGCCGCGGCGCGTTTCGAGGCATGGACACAGTTGAACAACGAAGGAGATAGACACGTGGGACCTACCAGCTTCCACAACGCAGCTGCCTCAGTGCGAACGGTGGACTTTGCATCGGCTTCGGCAGCGGCCGAGCACCACGATCGCCTTACGAAGCCCCGCGGTTCGCTCGGACGCCTGGAGGAGACGGGAGCAAGGCTTTGCGCCATCGCCCGCACCTGCCCGCCGCCAGTCCCAAAGCCGGTGACGGTCGCAGTGTTCGCCGGGGACCACGGGGTGGTCGCAGAAGGAGTGACTCCCTGGCCACAGGAGGTGACGGCTCAGATGGTGGCCAACTTCTGCGCAGGAGGGGCCGCCATCAACGTCCTGGCGCGCCACGTGGGTGCGCAGGTGGTGGTCGTCGACGTGGGCGTTGCCACCGACATACCCGCCGAGGCACCCGGACTGGTCCACCGGAGCGTGCGCCGCGGAACGCGCAACATCGCCGTGGAGGCGGCTATGACCCATGACGAGGCCGTTGCCGCTCTCGACGTCGGCGCCGAGGTGGCCAACCGCGCGGTTGACCGAGGAGCCCGCCTCCTCGTCACCGGTGACATGGGTATCGGCAACACCACCCCGTCCGCGGCGCTCATAGCCGCTCTCACCGGTAGGTCGCCCGCCTCGGTCACAGGTCGAGGAACGGGGATCGACGACCTCACGTTGACTCGCAAGATCGCGGTGGTCGAGCGAGCTCTGGCGCGCGTACGACCCGGCTCCGATCCAATCGGCGTGCTGTGCGAGCTCGGCGGGCTCGAGATCGCAGCCCTGGCGGGGTTCATGGTCGGCGGGGCCGCGCAGTGCCTACCCGTGGTGGTCGACGGCGTGATCGCCGCTGCCGCCGCGCTCGTGGCCGCAGCGGCGGTACCGGACGTGGCCGGTTACCTGATCGCAGGGCACCGCTCGAGCGAGCCCGGGTCCGCGGCGGCTCTGGAACATCTCGGGCTCGCCCCCGTGCTCGACCTCGATCTGCGCCTCGGCGAGGGGAGCGGCGCGCTGCTCGCGGTACCCGCGGTGCAGGCGGCGGCAAAGATCCTACGAGAGATGTCGACGTTCGACTCGGCCGGGGTAACCGACAAGGGCGACCCCGGGAGTTGACCTGTGCAGGGCGAGAGGGAGGAGACGGCTCAGGCTCTACGAAGCTTCACCAGGTGGCGCAGGGCCTGACCTGCGCCGCTCATGCCCCTTGCGGCACCGGCGCGCCAGCTGCCGGTGCGCGACGCAGCGAGCCGCTCCGCACGAAGCGCCGCCTCCTCGGTGTCGTCGAGGGGGGTGAGGGACATCCCTGTCACCATTGTGAGCAACAGGTCGGCGAGAGACGGGTTGCGGGCGAGAACCGGCCCGTGCATGTAGGTCCCGATGACCCTCCCCGACACCGCCCCTTCGGTACGCTCCCCCGTGCCGTTCCCGATCCCGGCTAGAACGCGCGCCAGGGGAGGTACGCCGGCTCCGAGCCGAGTCACGCCTCCGTGGTTCTCGAACCCCGTCAGGCGCTCGAGTCGAGGGCCGCGCGAGCTCCAATGTTCTGACAGTTCGAGCGGTTCGCCCAGAAGCTCACCCACAGCACGTTTGGAACGTCCTTTCACGGTGGACACATCGAGCAAGCCCGCGCCGCAACGTTTCGCCCCGTGCGCGTCCGGGAAGAACTGCCCGACCACCTGGTACCCGGCGCACACGGCCAGCACGCCCGCTCCCGCCTCCACCGCTCGTCGCAATGTGCCGTCCGCCAGGAGCTGGGCCGACTGCACCTGCGGCCCGTCCTCGCCCCCGCCGAGGCAATACAGGTCGGCGCCGGATGGCAGGGCCGTGTCCGACAAGGCCATCACCAGCTCAACCTCGATCCCCCGCCACGCGGCCCGGTCAGCCAGCACACGGCCGTTGCCGCCGTCGCCGTAGGTGCCGAGCAGATCCGGGTGCACCACCACGACCCGCAAGGCGCTCGCTGCGTCACTTGTAGCGCGGCGCGAACGCTCCGGCGGTACCTGCGGCGCACCGCTTGCAGGCACCTTCACCGCGACCGAAGCGGCACGTCGAGGCGGACCGTCGAACTTTCTGCGTGCGGTTCGTGCGAGTGCGCGCCGTAGCTGTTGGAACGCGGTGTAGTTGCCCACGTAGTCCACCTGCTCCGAACTTGCCACACCCAGCGCGTTCAGCTGGTCGCGCACAACCAGGTGCTCCACACCCGCGTGCCGAAGGCGGACAGCGAGATCCCGGCAACGCTCCCCCGTCGCGACCACCAGGCGGCCCGCCAGGCGCTCGAAGGGCACGTCCCACAGCCACGACGGGTCGCGCCCGTCCGCGACGCGCGCGTTGATACCGATCACCGCTGGGCGGGACCGCTCGCGCAACAAGTCGAGCAGCTCGGTCCAGCCGGCCGGGTTCTTGGCCAGAAGCAGCCGTACCGTGCCTCCCTGGTAGTCGACCGTGGCGAACCGACCCTCCACGTCGCCGACCGCGGCCATCGCAGCCAGCGCCTCCGCGGTGTCGACACCGAGCACGCTCGCACATTGGGCCGCCATCGCGGCGTTGGCCCGGTTACAACGCCCAGGAAGCTCCAGGCGAAGCGGCAGGCTACGTCCGTCGCTCGTGACCAGCTCGTCCCCTTGCAGCCATGAACCCGGCTCCGGCCGCCGGAACCCGCACGTGCACCACCAGTCGCCGCCCTCACGCCCCTCACCGTCGGCAAAGACGATCCGGCCCTCGCACGCCGGACAACCCACAGCGTCTGCGTGCCACAGCTGGCCGGCTGCCACCCACACGACCCGATGCGCACCGTACGCCGCCCAGGTCACCAGCGGATCGTCCGCGTTCGCAACGACAACCGTGCGCTCGCGCCCGACGAGGGCCGCGCGCCAGCGCGCTGCGACCATTCGCACCTCGCTCATTCGGTCCAGCTGGTCGCGCGACAAGTTCAGCAGCGCGACCAGCGCGGGTTGCACGGCGTCGGCCACGTTCGCCAGGTGGCCCTCGTCCACCTCCAGCACCGCCGGAGACTGCGGTGCCGAGTCGGCCAGCGCGGTCACCAGGCCTGACGGCAGGTTCGCCCCAGCCACCGAGGTGGCGACGCGCGAGGGTCCTCCAAGCGCCGCTGCTAGCAGCCGCGTGGTGGTGGTCTTGCCGTTGGTGCCGCTCACGAGCGCGACCGCCCTCCCCCGAGCCAGCACGCCCAGAAGCCCTGGGTCGAGCATCAGCCCGACCCTTCCGCCGATGACCGAACCGCCACCGAGGTGCAACCGCCTCGACACCGAGCTCACGCATAGCGCGGCGCGCGCCGCCAAGCGGGCGCGCCCGGGCGGCGTCACGTTCTGTAGCTGCCCAGGACGGTCTTGATATCACGCACAACCCAAAACGCTACCGCCGCGCGACCCAGCCCCGGCCTGTGTCGAGAGCATTTCCCGGGCCCGGACGAGCCTGTTCGCAATGCTTCTCACGCGACGAAGGGACCGGCGGGGGGGGCGACCGGTCCCTTCGCACCGACTCGACAGAAACTAGGAGGGGGGGTGTCCAGTCCCTGTGGTCAATTACATCTTGCGGCATCCTCACCGATCAGTCAAACAGCTATTACAGATTTGTGGTATCACTATCCACGATGGAGGTTCGGCACCTACAGGCCCTGGTGGCCGTATCCGAGCAGGGTTCTTTCTCCGCCGCTGCCGACTCCCTGGGAACAGTCCAGTCGAACATCTCGGCTCACGTCGCCCGACTAGAGAAGGAACTCGGCACCCTGCTCGTCGACCGCTCGGCGGGACGCCTCACTTCCGAGGGAGAGGTGGTCGTGGCGAGGGCTTACAGGGTGCTCGGCGAGCTCTTGGCCCTGACCGCCGACCTGGGGGCCCTACGCGAAGAGGTGGGCGGTACGGTGCGGGTAGGGATGATCGGCACCACAGCGCGCTGGCTCGTCCCTCTCTTGTTGACCGACCTCTCCGAGCGGCACCCCAAGCTGCGCCTGGTGGTGGCCGACGGCACCACGGCGGGGCTCGAGACACAGCTCGCCGCGGGTCGTTTCGACTTAGCGGTGCTCACCTTCCCGGTGTCGGGCCGTGACCTCACCTTCGAGCCCCTGTTCGAAGAGGAGCTGGCGCTCGTCGTCCCGGTCGACAGCGACCCGTTCAAGGGGGTGACGCGCGTCGGGTTGGACGAGCTCGGCCGTCTCGAGCTGCTGATGCCCGCGACCGGCACCCAGCTACGCGCCGAGCTCGACGCAGCGGTGAAGCCGGCGGGGATCCGGCTCCGCTCGCGCGCCGAGCTCGATGGCGTGCGGCTCCTCGCCTCTCTCGCCTTCGACGGTTACGGACCCGCCGTTCTCCCCGCCACAGCGGTACCCCCGCACCTTCGGTCTCGGTTCAGGCTCGTAGCGATCGACGAGCTCCCACGAAGGCGCGTCGGTCTGGCCATGCGAAGCCGAGGCATGCCTTCGGCTCCCGTGCGCGCGGTCACCGAGGCTCTGCGCAGTCTCTTCGCCTCCTCCGACGACCTGCCCGAGGGACTCCATTCGGTGGTCCCGCTCGCCGCAGCGCGAGCAGAAGGATCGCCGCGTTCGCTGGCGATGCCGAACGGGTGACACGCTGCGCGACTTCAGCGGGAGGCCGGCCGGCACTCGCGCCACATGAGCCAAAGAGTCGGTCCACCACCGGGCGTGTGTATCTCCCCAGTCACTTCGAACCCGTGGCGCCCGTAGAAGGCGAGATTGCGTTCTTTGGAGGACTCCAGGTACGCGGGGAGACCTTCCAAGTCGGCGCGTTCGAGCACCTTGCGAAGAAGAGCGGAGCCCACACCTTGTCCCTGGCGGTCGGGATCTGTGCCCAAGGTGGCCAGGTACCAGTGCGCCTCCCTAGGCCGGGCAAGGTCGACCAACTGCAGCAGGTGCATCGCGTCTCCCGCTCGACGCCCGAGCCCAGCGAGGTCAGCGAGCAGCGGCACGAAGTGCACGAGGTCTCTCAGGCCAGATCGGGGCTTGTTCGGTGGCGCCCACAGCGCGGCCCCGGCTGTGTCTGTCGTCGTCCACACCTCGCCGTCGCTCAGGTACATGTGACGCAACTGGACGAAGAAGAACCGCCTCAGCCCACGACGCCTGCGCTTCTCGCCGCGGAACAAGAAGCTCGGCATCGGGTCGTCGTCAAAAGCGCGCGCCAGCACCTCGACGAGCTTCGCGACGTCTGCTACGCCCGCGCGCCGGATCTCGAACTCTGGAATGGGCAGCATCCTCTCAGCCTCATGTTGCTCAATTGACCGAAGGGTGAGGAGGGTACGCCGCGAGCATGGCCAGCTTCCCTCGCTGTCGGCGAAGCACGTCATGCCACAAACGATCAGGCTCGGCACAAAGCAGATCGTCTCCCGTGCCGTCGACGATGTACCAGGCCCCTTCGCTTACCTCCTCCTCGAGCTGGCCCGTCGTCCATCCCGCATAGCCCGAGAAAAGCCGGGCCCCTGCTAAGGGAAACGGCTGGTCTGCGGGGGGAACCGACAGGTCGACGGTGCCCAGCCGGTCGAGGACGGGTCGCCACCGGCTGACGCCGTCCATATGTGCGAGATCCGCCTTCGCCTGAAGCGAGCGGGCAAGACCGATCACGGCTTCGCGCGAGACCGGCCCGCCCGAGAACACGACGCCCGGAGGGGCCAAACTGGCCTGGTCGTGCCAAGGTTCGAGAATCTCGTCGACCGGAAGTCCGGTAGGTCGGTTGAGCACGATACCGAGAGCCCCTTCTGCGCCATGGTCGAGCAACAGGATCACCGCGCGCTCGAAGTTCGGGTCCCCGAGCTCGGGGGATGCGACCAACAACCGGCCGGTGAGCCCGCGCGAGTCCACGCCGTTACCCTGAGGGACATCGCCAGGCACCTCTAGATCATGCCCTGCTCCGGGTAGTGGGTCAGTTGACTGACCCACTACCCGATGGTGCTTGGGTGCTTCGAAAGCCTTAGCGTTGGCGAATGCCACGGGAGGCGGGGGTGGCGAGGGCCTGGCCGCTCCTGGGCGCTGGTGCTGTGGTGGAGCTCCTCGCTCTGAGCGGGGTGCTGCCGGCACGTCCAGATCTCGTACACGCGATATCCCTGCCTCCTCTCGACCTGACATTCGATCTCGGAGCCCTGCTAGGCCGGGCTACGGGGCCCGCTTGGTTCGCCTTCGGGCTCGTTCTCGCGATCACCGGACGGGCGACGATCCTCTCTCTCATGCTCGGCTCATTGCGGCGGTGGTGGTTCGCGCTGCGCTTCGAGCTCGTGGTGCTGGTGCCGTCGTTCCTTGCCGCAGAGCTCGCCTACTGCGGACAGGCGGTGCTCTACTCGGCGCTGTTCTGGGTGGCGGTGGTCTTGGCCGTCGCGTGGACAGTCGTCTTCGCTCACGTGCCCTGGCGTGGATCTTCGTCGGTGTTGTCCACGATCGGAAGCGGACTACGCGACGGGCCGCGCCTGCCCACGGTTCTGTCCTACCTCGCTGCTCTCGGCGTGCTCGGAGCCCTGGTGCGAGGCGGAGGGAAAGCGCCGCCGTTGATCGGAGTGGGGGTGTCGGTGCTGCTGACGGTGGCCGCCGCGCGTCGTCTGTCTCGCCCTCCTACTGCCCCCATGGCGACACGGTTGGCCGTGGTGGTCCTAGCTGCGGTGCTCGTCGCGCTGTCGCTCACCAACACG
The DNA here is from genome assembly GCA_003139255.1 of Acidimicrobiaceae bacterium. Lineage (GTDB taxonomy): Bacteria > Actinomycetota > Acidimicrobiia > Acidimicrobiales > UBA8190 > Bog-564. The sequence goes on from PLIG01000140.1 coordinate 15,700, forward strand.
AGCGTGTCGGTCCCGCACGCCGCGCAACGCCCGGGGGAGCTCGTGGTGGTCGCGGGCATGGACACATCCAGCGGTCACGGTTCGCTGTTCTCGCTGCGTCCCTCGTACCTCGGGTTCAGCTGCGAGCGAACTCGCTACTACTCCTACGCGGGTCCCGGATCAGGAGCGCCCCAGGCACAAGCTGCGTGCCCGATCACCACCGGATCTCGCTACACGCGCGTCGACACCGAGCGGCCGCTGTCCGAGCTGGTCAGCTCTTTTCGCGCACAGGTCGACCGCTTAGCGCCACCAGTCACTGTCATCACGCATTCTTCGGGGGCATGGGTCGCATGGGCGGCTCTATCAGGTGACCGCGCTACACCTGTACGGCGGATCGTGATGCTGGCGCCGCTCAGCGATCCCCACGGCTACCCCCCGCCGGGGACCAACGCAGGGGGGACGGTCGGTGCCGCGGGCATGCGTCTGGTCGTCGCCATCGCGAACTGGGAGGGGTTCTCACACTTCGACCCCGACCGTCCCTTGGCGACAGCGCTCCTTGGTTCTCCGCGCGCTGCACGCGCGCTGCTCGAGCGACCCCTACAGCGGCAGGTGCAGGCCCTCGCCGTGCCCTCTGCTTACGATCTCGTCCTTTTTTCCACCTCCAATCCTTTCGGGCGCGCCCAGGCCGCCTGTGCGCTGTTCCAGTCGCACGGGGCAGTCTCTGCATCAGCCGCGGCAGCAGCAGACGCGGATCGCTTCCTCTCGGGTCGCCTCCAGTTGCCCTGTGCGCGCTGGCCGTCGTGGGCGGCCGACGCAGCCTCCGGTTTCCAGGTCCCCTGAAGTGCAGACGCGACCCGAGCGTCCGAGCGCGTCCGACGCAACAAACAAGGCCCGACGGGTGTACGAACGAAGAACAGCCGGTAGCAGCGCGGGCCACTCTTGCGGCGGCAGCACGCTCTGCCAGGTCGGTCTGTCAGCGCTGTCAACCACCTCGTCTCGCGCCTCCGAGGACCGCTCCTCGGCGCGTAATCAAAGGTCATGACGTGTCCAAAGCCTGAAGCAGTCAGGTGGTAACGTTCATTTAGTTCATCGCTGCCGCCAGGTTCATCCAGCGACGCGTCTTTCTTCGCGCGAAGGGTGGAGGAGATATTCGTGACACGAGACCAGACTGTGCGACGTCGCATCGTTGGGTACCTCACAGAGCACGGCCCTGTCAGAGACACGAGCGGCAGGGCGACAGCGCTCTTGAAGGACGGCGTCGGTTACGAAGGCAGCGATACCGGCTTTACCCAGCTCGTGTCCGCCATGGCCAAGTCAGGAGCCTTGCTACGCGAGGTGAGGGGCAAGCGCACCTATCGCATTTCGCTGAGCCCGAACGGTCAGCCCACGAGCATCCCCCGATCCGCCCGCGAAGGCCCCGTCGACGAGTTGATGGACTACGACGAACTCGCAGCTGCATTGCTCGCTCGGGTCACGAGGATCCTCTCGACCCCCTCCGACGCTTCAGAGGGGGCCTCTTGGGCACGCCGGCGCCTCGATCAGCTCGAGACCCGCAACACCGCCCTTCAGCGCGACGTGGCACGTGCCAAGGCCGATCTCGAGGCGGCCGTCATCGAACGTGACTCGTTGCGCGGCCAGCTCGAGGCTGCTCAGCACAACCTTGCTTTGCTCACCGAGCGTCTCGAGGAGCCCCGTCACCCGCAAGGACGCGCGGCAGAGCGTCTCGGAACCGACGAGCGGACGTTGCTCTACCAGCTTCGGGGACGTCACCGGCCCAGCGCTCCCTCGCCTGAGCCCGTCAGTTGATCAATTACGCGATCTCCGTCTAGAGGAGCACCCGGCGGCGGAAATTGCGCAATCCGAGGCCGAGGAAGGCCCCCAAGAAGCCGACCAGGACCGGGTAAACCACGTACAGGTGCATGTGCGAGGCCTGGGTGAGCCCTGCGCGCATGCCCTCGGCTACATAGATCAACGGGTTCACCAGCACCAGGGTCTGCAGCCAGTGAAAACCTCCCAAGTGTACCGGAGCAAGGCGTGTCCACTGGTAGTACGTGCCTCCCAAGAAGGTGAGCGGCAGCACGACGAAGCCAAACATGAGCCCGATGTTTCGCGGTTCGAAGGTCGTTCCGAGAAGCAGTCCCAGTGAGGCCATCGCCAGGCACGCCAGCGGGATCAGGGTCACCACCACCCACCAGTGGAACGAGAGGTGCGCGTGAACCCCACGAGCATGGACCACCGCGGCGATGGGAAACACGATAAGTGCCGAGATCAATCCCTGTGTGGCACCTGACAGCACCTTCGAGAACGCCACGAGGGAGATCGGACATGGCGCCTGGACACGGTCCTCGATCTCCCTGGTGAAGCCGAACTCCGATGACATCTGGACGGCGACGGCCTGGATACCTTGGAACATCACCGCTATCGCCACCACCCCCGGGACCAGCACGGTGGCGAAGGCCGACTCCCCCAGGCGGCTTCCGCCACCACCGATGCCCTGGCCGATGCTGGGGAACACGTAGAGAAACACGAACACGAGCAGGAAGGGCTGGACGAGGGTGCGGACCACGAACTCGCCGAAGTTCTTCTTCAACACGACGAGGTCGCGTCGAACCAGAGCGGCCAAAGCCGCACGACTAGAGGCGAAAGCCGAACAGCGAGGCTCAACACTGATCGTCACTCGCTCCACGACCGCAGGCGTCGAGGTTTCGACCATCAGTCGCGCAGCTCCTTCCCGGTAAGGCTGATGAAGACATCTTCGAGGCTCGGGGCTGCCACCGAGATGTCGGCAACCTCGAACCCCGCTCCCTCTGCCTCGGTAACCACACGAGCCAGCACGCCGTTCGTCCCCTTGGCGTGAAGAGCGACACCTCCGTCGACCTGACGTGCCCTCTTGATTCCTTCGACCCTCTCTTGCAGCAGCGACACCAGTTCGTCCATATCCCCATTTGCCTGAATTGTGATCACCGTGTCGGCGTCGACGCTCTGCCTGAGGCTCGCGGGAGTACCAAGCGCGAGGATCCGCCCATGATCCATTATCGCCACCCTGTCACAGAGCTTGTCCGCCTCCTCCATGTAGTGAGTGGTGAGCAGAATGGTCTGACCCTCTGCGTGCAGCTGCCCAAGGATCTCCCACAGAGCAAGCCTGCTCTGGGGATCGAGGCCCGCGGTCGGCTCGTCCATGAAGAGCACGGCCGGGCGGTGGAATATGGCTCTGGCCAGCATGAGGCGCTGGGCCATGCCGCCCGAGAGGGCGTATACAGACGCCTTCGCCCATCTCGCCAGATGGAACTGCTCAAGAAGCTCGTCTGCGGTGCCACGCGCCCTGCTTCGCGACATTCCGAACAAAAGCCCATGGAAGTACAAGTTCTCCCACACCGTTAGCTGCCGGTCGAGCGTATTCTCTTGAGAGGCCACACCGATGAGCTGCTTCACCAACGTCGGTTGCGCGACGACGTCGATCTCACCCAGCAAGGCTTGACCCGATGTCGGTATCACTCTCGTGGTGAGCATACCTACGGTCGTCGTCTTCCCCGCACCATTCGGACCGAGAAGACCGAAGATCTCGCCGGATCTCACCACCAAGTCGAGCTTGTCGACCGCCGCGACGTCCGCCCCCGGATAGATCTTCGTCAACTGGCTGGTACGTATGACACCGTCGACTGCGACGTGCCCGTCACCGACGGGACCCTCTGCGGTCAGCACGCGACCATCTTCGCACCCCCGCCGTACCTCGTGTCTTCGGCTGGTGTCGGCCGGATGCGGGTGGACCACACAGCTCGCCGGTGGGATCATGCTGCCATGATTGTCGCTTTCTCTGTTGCCCCGGGCGGGCTCGGCGAGTCCGTCAGCGAGTGGGTGTCCGATGCCGTGCGACTGGTCAGGGCAAGTGGCCTCCCCAATGAAACGAACGCGATGTTCACCAACGTGGAAGGCGAATGGGACGAGGTGATGGCGCTGATCAAGGCGTGCGTGATGAAGGTCGCCGAGCACGCTCCTCGCGTGGATCTCGTGATGAAGGTCGACTACCGACCTGGCGTCACCGGTGCTCTTCGCGGAAAGGTGGAGGCGATCGAAGAGCGGCTCAAGGGCGTCTGAGCCGTACCGCCTCGCCGATAACGTGCGGGGACACCGGCGCGCTGATGATGCAGGGCCCGAACTCGAAGCGTCGACACCGCTCGACACGAAAGCCCGCGTCTGCAATGGCCGCTGGGGTGTCCCGGTTGGCGTGGCATCCGCCGCTGAACCTTGGCCAGATCCAGTCGATCCGATCCTGGAGCCGTGCTCGGCGGAGGTTATCGGAGCGAACGTGCTCGTAGAAGCGGAAACGGCCGCCAAGCCACAGCACGCGGTGTAACTCGGCGAGGGCAGTTTGCTAGTCAGGCACCGAGCAGAGCACCAGCGAGAGTACGGCGGCGTAGAACGACAAGTCGTCGGTCGGCAGGTGGCTCGCGTCGCCGTCGACCACTCGGATCGGGACCGGCGTCGGGGTGTAGGTCGGTGAACCGACCTGTAAGTTCTCNNCCGTACAGTCAGGTTGGAACCGGGCCTCTCCCTCGCCCAGCAAGCTTCGCCCCGGCTGCTGTATTCACCGCGTAGACGCCAAAGATCCGCCGTCCGACAGACGGTGAAACCTCCCTATTCTCATTGTCACCTACAACCAGGGGTGGCACTTTGGTCTCGTTCTCGTCACGCTGCGTCGCCGGAGTAAA
>PLIG01000140.1:20400-21569 GCA_003139255.1 Acidimicrobiaceae bacterium
GGCCGACGAGGATGCTGCGCGTGTCGATCCCACGGCCGTCGACGTGCCGGGCCTGGATGTCGCCATCGCGGGCAGCGACGGCAAGGACGCGGTCAACGTCGCCCTCGCGAGCGTGTTGGCCAACCACCCCGAAGCCGTCTTCTACGCCGTTAGGGCAGACAGTGTCGTCGTGCCCATGCCCGACTCGTTGGACCTGAAGGGGCATGAGGTGCTCGAAGGCCGTTCAGCTCTCAACCTGGTGATCCCGGGCCACAGGGGCGCGGTGATCGATGCTTGGGAAAAGGCACAAAAGACCGGAGTCGCCAGCGCACACGTCAGGCTGGCGGCCGATCCCGAGCGTCGCGTCATGCTGACCTTCTTAGATGCCCGGCCGCAGCACGGCGTCTACCTCGGCGCATTCACCGCGAGCGAACAAGCGGGCCAACAAACAGACGAAGCGGTGATACCGCTTACGATGCCAACCCGTAACCCACGCTTCGCCCGCGTACGTAAAGACGGGCTGGCAGTGCTGTTAGAGATCGACGAGGCCTTCACACAGATCCTCGGCTGGAAGCCCGAAGAGGTATTGGGCCTTCGGCCGCTGGACATCATCCATCCCGACGACCAGGCGCTGGCCGTCGACAACTGGATGAACATGCTGGCGTCGCCCGGACCGGGGCGCAGGGTGAGGCTCCGGCACCGCCATCGCGACGGCTCTTGGGTCTGGATCGAGGTCACGAACCACAACCTGCTGGAGGACCCCGAGCACCAGTGCGTCGTTGCGGAGATGGTGGACATCTCCGAGGAGATGGCCACGCAGGAGGCCCTTAGAGCCAGAGAGCAGCTGCTCGACCGGTTGGCCGAGACACTGCCCCTCGGGCTGTTGCAGGTCGACTCGAACTCCCGAGTCATCTACACGAACGACCGCCTGCACTCCATAGTGGGCACCGAGCGTGCGAACACCGTCGAAGCGCAGCTCTCGACCGTGGTCGACGAGGACCGCCAAGTGGTTTCCGAGGCGTTCGCCGGGGTGCTCTCGAACGGCGTCGACAGCGACATCGAGGTTCGTGTTCGCCCCTACGGCGAGCGCGAAAAGCAGGTGCGCTACTGCGCCTTGAACCTGAGGAGCCTCACCGACACCTCCGGAGGCGTCACCGGGGCCATCGTGTGTGTGGCGGACGTCACCGAGA
>PLIG01000048.1 GCA_003139255.1 Acidimicrobiaceae bacterium
TCGTTCGCGTGGCGGCGCCGTGCCGTTTCAGATGGTCGTCGGCGCGCCAGGGGCTTCGCCCTTGGGCCAGCACGCTACGGCCGTGTTGCACCAGCCGGTCAGGTAGTCCATAGCGTCGTAGCCAAGCAGTGTGGGCCGATTGAGTAGGCAGTCCAAGTCTGACGGCGTACAGACGATCGTGCCGTTCCGGCCGCCGCTGCGGATGATCGTGCCTAAGCGCTTCCAAGGCGTCTGCAATACACTCCAGACCTCCAGCCGTCGATGGCGTTCGCGCCCACGTTCCCAGTGGCGGTCGTCTTGTTGCTGACTCGCACGACGCTCTCGCAGATGGACGTGCCCACCCGCCAAGCCTTGGTCATGACGGTGACCACGCCCCCCGAGCGCACAGCGGCGGCAGCGGCGACCAACGCCGCCCGCTATTCGGTCCGGCCATTTGCGCCGCTGTTGGGCGGTATCTTGCAGCAGGTCAGCCTGGGAGCACCGCTGCTCGTCGCCGGGGTGGTCAAGGGCGGCTATGACCTGGCGCTGTGGCGATGGGCCCGTCACCTGCCCACGCTCGGCGCCGATAGCTCGGCGAGCGCGTCCCACTAGGCAGAACCACACGAAGGGGAGCACCCATGAAATGGATCACCCGAGAGCGGCCGAAGACCGACCGGATCGCCTGCCCGTGGCTCATCCGCCGGTTCATCGACCCCGAGGCCGAGTTCATCTACGTACCCAGTGAGCAGGTGCTTGATGTCGCGGAACGAACCGGTGGCCACTCCTTTGACGCACCTAGAGCCGAATACACCAGCACGAGGGCGAGTGATGGTAGCGAGAGGTGCACGTTCGAGACCCTGATCGACACCTATGGTCTCGGAGGAAACCCAGCACTGGCGCGTCTCGCGAAGATTGTCCACGCCGCTGACGTCAGCACCGACGTGGACGCCGACCCCGCTGGGCGGGGCTTGCTGGCTATCGGCATTGGCGGTTTGGATGTTGAAGCCGACGATCATCGTCTCTTGGACCGGGCAACCTTCGTCTACGACGCGCTCTACGCATGGTGTGAACGCGAGACTCGATAACGATCGCAGTGAGGCGCGTCCTATCGACGAGAAGCTCTCCTCAGCCGTCCGGTATGGTGCTTCGTGTTCGCGCGGTACCAGGCTGACGAGCTTGAGAGGGGGACTCCGTGAACCGCAAGCAGCTGGTCGTAATGATCGGAGTCGTCGCCCTCGGCGCGGCCGGGATCGGCGCAGGGGTGGCCGTCGCTGTCAGCCATGGCGTCTCGTCTCAGGGAACGACCTCAACGGCCCCCGTTAGCCCGATCTACTCGTACTACCGCTCCATGATGGCCAACTTCGACAATGGCTCGATGATGGGTGGGTCGGGCAACTCGATGATGGGCAAGTACAGCTACCAGTGGATGATGGGCGGCGCAGGCGCGCCGGGCTGGATGCACGGCGGCAGGCTGGCAAAGTCCATGATGGGCACGAACACCGATCCGGGGAAAGTCATGGGCGCGCTCTTTGCCAACGCGCCCGGTCCGCGGATCAGCCCTTCTGAGGCGACCAAGCTCGGCGACCAGACCCCGAGCGGCGCGGCAGTGGACGCCAAGAATCACCGGATCACGTTCTCGGGTTCGACCGTCCATCTCGTCGTCCTCGCTAGCCCGCCCGGTGGTCCGGACGAGACGTTCCGCGCTGGCGGGATGGTCAACCCCACCATCGTCGTACGTAAGGGTGCTCATGTCAGGATCGAGGTCATCAATGCCGACCCCGACACGGCCCACGGACTAGTTGTCGCGAACGCGGCGTCGGCATCCTCTTGGATGCCCATGATGACCGCTACTCCGGCTTTCAGTGGCTCCGCGTTGTGGTTCCTCGGCGAGCCGACCTCGGCAGGTCTGCACGCTGGCACGATCAGTTTCACTGCGTCTGTGCCGGGGACCTACCAGTACTTGTGCCCGGTCCCAGGCCACGCTCGAAAGGGCATGGTTGGGACCTTCCTGGTGACCGGCTGACGAGACCTGGAATGCCTCATGAATGCCGCCCAACAGCTCGGCACTTAGAAAGTGCAGGGCAGCACGGTTGCCGCCGTTCCTCAGGGAGGCGTGCCTCCGGGGAGGCCACCCAGCATCACAGGTGGCGAAGCACCACCCAGGAGAACGGTTGGATCGTGCCGAAGGGTGTGGTGTGTTCTTCGCGCTCGGCGTGCTCTAGGGCAAAAGCAGGACCGAAGGCACACACAAGTTCGTCGGTGCCGTAGCGACTTGTCGGCAGACCCGAGCACTCGGTTGGCCCATCGTCAGCGAAGGCTGCGAGCACCACAACGCCGCCGGGTGTCACCGCCTGAGCGGCCATCGCCACGTAGCGGTCGCGATCTGCTTGTTCGACGAGGAAGTGAAACGCGGCTCGGTCATGCCATGCGTCGTAGGTTCGGTTGGGCTGCCATGAGCGAACATCGGCGGCAATGAAGGTCACCGCTTCCGCCCCCTCGCCGAGTCGGTTGCGGACCTTCGTCAGTGCCGCCGCCGAGACATCGAGAACGGTCACGTCTTGCCAACCGGCATCAACAAGAACATCGACCAGTGTCGAAGCACCCGCACCGATGTCAATCACCGAACCGGCAGGCGAGGCCCAACGCTCCAACAGACGTATGGATGTGGTCGGCTGGGCCTGGAACCAACTGACTTCGTCACTGGCCTTTGTCGCGAAGACGCTGTCCCAGTGCCCGGCTGTATCTTCCACGTGCCTACGCTAACGCTCGGAAGTGGCGCTGCCTCTTCGACGGCGGAGGGATCGTCCCAATGGCCGCGATGACTAGCCGTGCAGAGCCGCGATGAGATCAGGTTGCGTGTGCGACTACGACGGCCCGAACCGTCGACGGGTGGCTCGCGCAATGCAAGACTGACCCTGTGCGCACGATTCTCAACCTGATCTGGCTTGTCCTTTCGGGCTTCT
>PLIG01000175.1 GCA_003139255.1 Acidimicrobiaceae bacterium
CGGCGCACCAGCCCGGCCAGCTCGGCGGGCGGGGCCCCCGTCAGGTCGGAGACCACCACGTCGCGCCCCTCCCTTGCGTCTTGGCCGACGCCGCGCCCGTGGCGGGCGTACCCACCTCCCGCTCCACGGGATCCTCCGCAGTCCCGCCCTCGTCCTCGGCCTGCTCCTCGGGCTGCTCCGCGGCCTGCTCCGCGGCCCCGTGAGGCGTCGGCACCGGCAGGCCGGAGACGCCCGAGGATGTCGCTCACGGCCTTGCGGATCGTGGTCGGATCGATCCCGTGCTCGGCGTTGTACGCCTGCTGCAGCGCCCGGCGGCGTTGGGTCTCCGATGTCGCCTCGCGCATGGCGTCGGTGATCGTGTCGGCGTAGAGCACCACCCGGCCGTCCACGTTGCGCGCGGCGCGCCCCATGGTCTGGATCAGGGCGGATGCCGAGCGAAGGAAACCGGTCTTGTCGGCGTCGAGGATCGCGACCAGCTGCACCTCGGGGAGGTCGAGCCCCTCGCGAAGCAGGTTGATCCCTACCAGGACGTCGAACTCGCCGAGCCGAAGGTCGCGAAGAAGCTCGATGCGAGTGATGGTGTCGATGTCCGAGTGCAGGTACCGCACCCGCACCCCCAGCTCCCGCAGGTAGTCCGTCAGGTCCTCCGCCATCTTCTTCGTCAGCGTGGTGACGAGCACCCGGCCCCCCCGCTCGGCTGTCTCGCGCACCCGCTCGAGCAGGTCGTCGATCTGGCCGGTGGTGGGGCGGAGCAGCACCTCGGGGTCGACCAGCCCGGTCGGCCTGATGACCTGCTCCGCCACCTGGGTCGACACACCGAGCTCGTACGCGCTCGGTGTGGCCGACATGAACACGACTTGGCCGACACGGTCGGTGAACTCCTCGAAGGTGAGCGGCCGGTTGTCCAAGGCGGAAGGGAGGCGGAACCCGTGCTCCACCAGGGTCAGCTTCCGCGAGCGGTCCCCCTCGAACTGCCCGTGGACCTGCGGGACCGTGACGTGGCTCTCGTCGATCACCGTCAAGAAGTCCTTCGGGAAGAAGTCCAGCAGGGTGTGCGGCGGCTCGCCCGCAGAGCGCCCGTCGAGGTGGCGGCTGTAGTTCTCGATCCCGTTCACCACGCCGACCTCTGCCAACATCTCCAGGTCGTGCTCGGTGCGCATCCGAAGGCGCTGGGCCTCGAGCAGCTTGCCGGCGCCGGTCAGCTCCGCCAGTCGCTCGCGCAGCTCCACCTCGATCGCCGCGATCGCCCGCCTCATCGTGTCCTCGCCGGCCACGTAGTGAGTGGCCGAGAACACGATCAGCTCCTCTATCTCCTCTCCCGCATCACCGCTCAGCGCGTCGTACGAACGGATGCGCTCCACCTCGTCGCCGAACAGCTCGATTCGTACGGACATCTCCTCGTACGCGGGGTGCAGCTCGACCGTGTCGCCGCGGACGCGGAACCTGCCGCGTGAGAGGACCGTGTCGTTCCGCTCGTAATGGAGGTCCACGAGCCGTCTCAGAAGGCCTCGTTGCTCGACGGTGTCGCCCGGGTGTAGCACGAGGATGCGGCTCGAGTACTCCTCGGGTGATCCCAAACCGTAGATGCACGAGACCGAGGCCACCACGATCACGTCCCTGCGCAGCAGCAGGCTCGAGGTCGTGGCGTGACGCAGCCGGTCGATCTCGTCGTTGATCGAGGAGTCCTTCTCTATGTACGTGTCGGAGGTGGGAAGGTACGCCTCGGGCTGGTAGTAGTCGTAGTAGGAGACGAAGAACTCAACGCGGTTTCGCGGGAACAGGTCGCGCAGCTCCGAGGCCACCTGTGCCGCGAGCGACTTGTTCGGCTCGATGACGAGGGTGGGACGCTGGGCGGCCTCGATCGTCCACGCCACCGTGGCCGTCTTCCCGCTCCCGGTGACCCCCAAGAGAGTCTGGTAGCGGTCGCCTCGTGCCACCCCCTCTGCGAGGGTGGCTATCGCGCGCGGCTGGTCACCCGCAGGGCGCAGCGGGGAGACGACCTGCAGATCGGGCACGCGCCGATCGTACCGGGGGGGTGTGCGTAGTCAGTTTGACGACCCTGCGCAGGCGGATGCCTGTCGGGCCCCACCGGCCCAGCGCTGGAAGTGCAGCGGGGCTAGAGGGCCGCCACGACATCATCTCCAACGGCGAGCGGGCCACCGAACAGGTAGCCGTTGGACATGCTCGTGTCTCGGGTGAGGTAACCGGCGATGCTCCCCGGCAGCGGCAGTGAGGGCTCGACGAGCAGCACCGGGCCGACATGTGGGGACGAGCCCATGAACACACCACCCGAAAGAGCGTCGGGGAAGCTCGAGCCGGTTGCGGCGCCGAAGGTCGTGACCGAGGGAAAGAAGTAGCTCGCAACCGCAGCAGAGGTGGCGAACAGGTCCTGGCCGTAGACGGCGGTGGCCGAGGGATCAGCTCCAGCTGCTGCAAGCGGCCCACCGATGGCATAACGAGTGTCCGCGCGATGAGCCGCCAGATAGGTGGCCGTCTCGGGAGCCTGCTCGTTGCCGTCGGTCAGGAGGATCGCACCGTGGCTCACGATGGCCGCGGGTACGCAGGAAAGCGCGTCGGCGAAGTTGAGACCTGTGGCTTCGAAGACCCTCGAAGGGTTGCCGAGCTGGTTGGCGATCTTGACTGCCGTGTCGTACTCGTCGGTGCCGGCGATCCGAACGACGCTGTAGCCAAGCGATCGCAGCGTCGAGTCGATGTCGGAGCTCAAGGCCAACGTGCCGCCGAGGATATAGACGGTCCCCTTCGCCCCGAGCACTCGTTGGATCTCGGTCAGTACCCGAGGATCGAGCGTCGAGCTCTGCGATGCACCAGGGGTGATCAGAAGTGGTCCACCTACTGCTGCAGCCAATGGCCCGCCGGCTAGCGCATCGGAGAAGTAGTCAGAGCGCGCGAGCACCACCGCGTTCGCGGACCCACTGGTCGCGAACTCGGCCTGCGACACCGCCAGTGACGTCCCGATCGCATCCTGGCCGTAGATGCGCTGCACCGGTAGCCCCGGTACGGGCGGCATACCTGCATCACCGGTCAGCTGGGGGTCGTGGTGGAACATCGGCCAGGCTCCGGCTGCGTTCACGGCTGAACCGTTGGAGCCGCTTACCTCGAAATGGCTGATGACGCCCTGGTTCGAGCCGTCGTAGCCGGCCACGGTGATGCCGATCGACCCGTTCGGATCGTCGGTGACCAGTGGTGAGCTTTGAAACCCGTCGGCGTTCGTGCCCGGCAGCATGCCCAGGCTCGTGCCGGTCATGCCGTCGAAGAGCTGCACGCCGCGCGTTGTGGGCACCAGCAGATCCTGGTAGCCCGAGCCGGTGAGGTCGGCGGTGACCACCGAGCCGATCACCTCGCCCGCGGTGGCCTGCTGCCAGATGGTCGAGCCGTCGGTGCCGTTCAGCACCCACACCGAACCACCGCCACTGCCGTTGTCGGTGCCCTCGACCACCTGGAACTGGCCGTTGCCGAGCACGTCGGCCAGGGCCGGGCTGGAGGTGGTAGCACCGTCCAGAGCTGCGTTCCACAGCACTGTGCAGTTGGCGGCGTTCACCGCCAAGAGATGGTTCGTGGTGGAGGCCCCGGGCCAGTAGGTGCCGGTGCCGAAGACCGCCGCCACCGTGGCGTTGTCAGCCAGCTCGCCGACCGCCGGGGAGGACTGGACCACCTGGTCGGTGTCGTACTCACAGACAAGCCCGCCGTTGGGCTGCGACTGGAAGAGGTTGCCCGCCGCGCCGAGCACCCGCAAGTGCCCGCCGTTTTGGTATTGGGTATCGAACGCCAGCCCCGCGGTGGAGTCGCCGCCCTCGACGATCTGGTTCTGGCCGTTTCCGAGCACGTCGGCGATGGCGGGCGTGGTGAAGTTCGAGTCGGCTTCGAACCACGGGAAGCCGACGAGCACCGAGCCGTCGGTGGCGTTCATAGCGTCTTGGTTCTGGCCCATCGAGCCACCGACCACATCGGTGCCACCCTGGAGGTTGCCAACGGCGAGCGACGACTGCACCCCGTTGTGCGGTGTGGGGTCGGTCGGGGGATTGGTCTCCTGCGTGAACCATTGGTCACCGCCATTCGGACTGATGGCCTGGTAGCCGCCGGACGTCGGGGCGCCGGAGTTGCCGTCGCCTACGAACACCGAGTCGAGCCCCCCGGCGTTGATGGGAGCAACCGAAGGGGTCGAGTCGACCGGCGCACCGGCGTAGTAGGGCCACCCCGCCACCGCTGAGCCGTCCGCCAGATGATAGGCGTAGACGTAACCCGCCCGGTCGCCCACAACCACCGCTGGCTGGCCATCAAGATTGGCGACGTTGGGCGATGACAACGCGATCGGGTTGCCCGCGTCGTCGAGGGTCACGGACCACGAGCTGCTAATGGTGAGAACATCGGGCGACGGTGTCACCGCCGACGCGCGAGAGCCGACGGACAGCGCCACCATGCCGCCGACCCCGACGGNNGGTTCAGCACAAATACGAGCCGCAACGCCCGCGACAACACCCAAGGACGGGCTCGCGCCGGCGGCTCGGACATAGATGGGTTGTTAGAGCTCACGACGCGCGCACGGGCGCATCGTACTTGCCACCGGTTTAGCGCCTGACTCACGGTTTAGCGGCTGACTCACGGTTTCTCCTGTCATCGTGGCCGACCTGGGCGGCCGTGTGTCCCGCCGGATGCTACTTAACACCGGCCGGTGCTCCCGTTTCCTCCGCCACTGTGCTTCGGTGCCCACAACACCGCTACTGTGCGATGGTGCACACGAAGGCGTTGCGCCTGGTCCGGGTCGCGGTCGTGGTGGTCCTCGCCGTGGGCGGGTACCTGCTCTTCGTGAGGACCCCCCACGCCGAACGCCAGCTGCTCGGCAACCTCGTGATCCACCGCATATCGGTCCACGGTCTGCCTGCCATCCCCGCCGTGGCACGCTCGGCCAGCCCCTCCACCACCTCCATTCGCGTGCTCAAGCAGGCCGCGAAGTCCGATCCCGACAGTACGGGGCTCTACGAAGCCGCGTGGAGCAGCACCACTGATGCCAATCTCGGATTGGGGATGGTCGTCCAGCTGCTACCGGACTCGACGCGCGCGCGAACGGTCCTCAGCGCAAACGAGAAGCAGTTCGTCACCAAGCTCAACCTGTCCGGGGAGATCCTCGCCCAGCGGACAGCCTTCTCCGTCCCCTCGGTGCCCCAGGCGCGCGCCGAGTCGTACGCGATGTCGTCCTCGAGCACCAAAGCAGCCGAGGGCTACGCCTACGTCGTCGTGTTCCAGGTGGGCAGGGCGGTTGTGGTCGAGATCATGAAGTCTTCCAACACGACACGGTCGACCTCGGACACAATCTCGATCACACAGGCGGAGCATGCGCTCCTCCAGCGAGCCGAGCCGAGCTTCTCGATGCTTCGCACGACCACGCCCGTCGTCGCATCGGTGGTCTTCGGTGTCATCGCCCTGCTCATCGCCGCCGGAGCCTTCTTCGTCCCGGAGTGGGCGCCGGACGCCCTGAGGCGCCGCCGGGCCCGGCACGAAGCGAAGGAGCTCAAGAACGCACGGAGCCAGTACCGCGCCCGAGGACGGCGAGCCGTACGACGCCATCGGGCTCCCGCGTGGAGACAGCCGGGGCGTCGCTGAGACGACGCACAGCCGCGCAGCTCATTGCGTTGTGTTGCTTCTGTTGCTCTTGGCACGCTCGAGGTCCACCAGCTGGGCCCACACGTTCTCGACCTGCGACACCAACGCGTCGCGGTCCACGGAGTTGTCGATCACGAAGTCGCCACCGGCAACTCGCTCCGCACGTCCCATCTGGGCCGAGACACGGGCTTGCGCATCGGCCCGGTCGAAACCCCGCTGCTCGACGAGACGCTCCACGGCCAGCTCCACGAGACAGTCGACCACCACCACCACGTCGAGAGAGAGGATCTCTCGGTGCGTGGGATGCAGCAGCGGGATGTCGAGCAGCACTACGCGGTCGGTGCCCTGATGTGCACGGCATCGCTCGATCATGACGACGGCGACGGCCGGATGAGTGATCGCGTTCAGCGCGGCGACCTTCTCGGCATCCGCGAAGACCAGCGCTGCAAGAGCCTTGCGGTCCAGCG
>PLIG01000031.1:0-3861 GCA_003139255.1 Acidimicrobiaceae bacterium
CTCAGAGAGCCAGCGAGCCCGTGGTCGGGCTCGTAGGGAAGGCCGGCGAGGAGCCCGAGGTGTCTCTGTCCGAGGTGGAGCCGATCACTGAGGACGCGACCGCGCTGGCTGAGCTGACCGGGCTCTCGGAGGCGCGAATCGGGAAGCTACTGGGAGACAAGGGCGATCTTCATCGTGAGCAGCTGTTGCGGGTGGCGTGTTNNTACGGGGTCTACCGGTGATCGTGCCGTCCGGCGGCCTCTATGTCACGGTCAGCGCGCGTCGCCGCCTGTCCGGTACCCACTACACGCCGCGCCATTTGGCGGAGAGGGTGGTCATCGGCGCCCTCGAACCACTCGTGTACTCGCCCGGCCCGCTCGACACGGGCGACCGCGCGGCCTGGCGCCTGCGCTCCAGTCCCGACATCCTTGGGTTGAAGGTGGCCGACATTGCCATGGGGTCGGGCGCTTTCCTGGTCGGTGCTTGCCGCTACCTCGCCGGGCAGCTGCTCGAAGCCTGGGCGGCAGAAGGCGATGTCCGGGCACTAGAACGACTTCAGGAGCGAAGCGAGGTGCCTGTGGACGCTGACTCCGACCCCGTCGTGGTTGATGCCCGCCGCCAGGTGATCGAGCACTGTCTCTACGGTGGTGATATCAACGAGATGGCGGTCGAGATGGCGAAGCTCAGCCTGTGGCTTGTGTCTCTGAGCCGTGAGCGTCCCTTCAGCTTCCTGGACGACCGCCTCGTGTGCGGCGACAGCCTCCTCGGAATCACGAGTCTCGACCAGATCCGGATGCTCCACCTGGATCCGGCCGAGGCTCGCAAAAAGGGGGCGGCCGAGCAGGGTTTCGACTTTTGGGGCCAAGTCCGGCAGACGCTGGATGAGGCCGAGCGGCTGCGCCGCACCCTTGCCCAGCGACCGCTCCTTGACATCCGCGANNTTCCCCGCGCGGGTGCGGCACCTGCTCGATGAGGGCGACCCCGGGGCGCGCGACACACGCCTGCAAGAGATGGCCGATACCGCCGCGTACCAACTCGATACCGACCGACCCGAGGGAGCCTTTGACCGCCACCCAACGCACTGGCCGCTGGTCTTCCCGGAGGTCTTCGAGGCAGGCGGCTTCGATGCGGTTATCGGCAACCCACCCTTCCTCGGAGGCTCCAAGCTCACAGGGGCGTTCGGGACGGCGTACCGCGAGTTCTTGGTTCGTGTTGTGGCGAGTGGCGCTCGTGGAAGCGCCGACCTGCTCGCATACTTCCTCCTCGTCGCGAGTCGGCTGCTAAACCAGCGAGGGCAAACCGGGCTGATCGGTACCAATACCATGGCGCAGGGCGATACCCGCGAGGTGGGCCTTGACCAGGTTACCGCTCACGGCGCGACCATCCGCTCAGCCGTGAAGAGCGCGAAATGGCCCACCCGCAGCGTCAACCTGGAGTACTCGATCCTCTGGTCAAGCCGCCAGGCACTAGGGGTTGGCGTGGCGAGGCTGCTCGATGATCGGCCGGTAACCCTCATTACGACCTCGCTGGATGCAGCGGAGACGGAGACTGGCAAACCCTTCCGGCTTGCCGCGAATGTGGGTATTACGTTCCAGGGATCGAAGGTGCACGGGATGGGGTTCATCTTAACCGCGGCGGACGCCGAGCGGCTCATCGACCATGCCCCCCGGAACCGCGAGGTTATATTCCCGTACATCAACGGCGAGGATCTCAACTCGCGGCCGGACTGCTCTGCCAGCCGCTGGGTCATTGACTTCCGCGACTGGCCATTGGAACGTGCGGAGGAGTACCCGGACTGCCTCGAGATCGTTGGGCGATTGGTGAGGCCTGAGCGCGAGAGCAACAACCGAGCCGCCTATCGGATCCACTGGTGGCGGCATGCGGAACATCGACCCGGACTCTACAAAGCAATCCAGGGGATGAGTCGCGTGCTTGCCATCAGTCTTACGAGCAAGGTGGTGGTGCCGTTGCGGATTCCGACGGGGATGGTGTATGACCAAGAGCTTGTCGTCTTCGTCTGGGATGGCTCGGACCAGTTGGCCCTTCTCTGCAGTGATGTCCATCGAGCATGGGTGCTCGCGCTCGGATCGACTCTCGAAACCCGACCTCGTTACATTGCGAGCAATGTCTTCCACACGTTCCCTCAGCCTGAAATGACAGCCCATTTGGACGTCATCGGCGAGGTGCTTGACGTCCATCGTCGCTCTCTCATGTTGCAGCGGCAGCAGGGCCTCACCACTCTGTATAACCAAGTGCACAGCAGCAAGGTTGGCGACCCTGAGATCGCACGGCTCCGCGAGATCCATGTCGAGATCGACAAAGCGGTCGCCGAGGCTTATGGATGGGCCCACATCAACCTCGGTCACGGCTTCCACGAGACCGCGCAGGGCGCTCGATTCACGATCTCAGGATCGGCCCGGCGTGAGGTTCTCAATCGGCTTCTCGCCCTGAACCATCAGCGCTATGCCGAGGAGGAGGCTGGCGGCGTGACGGCTGCCAAGGGGCGGCGGGCCGCTGGGAAGGAGGGGGGCGCCATCCAAGCGCCGCTGTTCGGGCCATGACGGTCGATTCCCAGGAAGTGCGCGCGCAGCTGGAAACGATCCTCGAACGCGATCTGCTCGGTCCCTGGGGGGGTGAGGATGAGGAACTGGCCGGCGAAGATCCCCGTGCCCGTTATCTGGTGGGCTTCATCGCCCCCCGTGGCGTCCAATCAGCGCCCGAAGAGCTAGACAGCTCACTCGGCGACCTCGACGGCGAGGAGGCCGGCCCCGAACGCGCTAGCCCGGTCGCGGCGAACACGATGTTCCCTCGCTCCTTCGGTTTGTCATTTTCGGTGCCTGCGGATACTGGGTCCGTCGCCGTCACAGTTTCGTGGGGACGCTACACTCGCGAACTTTCCACGACCCTGAGGAACGACAGCGGCGATCTGATCCGCGTGTGGCGTCGGCGTCAGGTCACCCACCGGATGAGCGTTCCTCTTGGGGAGGGCAACCGGCGCCTTGAGAATCCACCCTGGACCGACCAGGCGGGGGTTAACCTCCGCACTGTCTGCCGTCGACGGACCGATCGACTCGTCGTGGAACTGGCGCTTGTCAACGACCAGCGAGAGCCAGATCGGAACCGGTACTCCGCCTGGCTCTTCCAGACGCGGCTTGCCGTAACCGCGGAAGGCGGGGAGGCTGCCATCTTCCTGCCCGGCCTCGACCGCGCTCCCGTAGGCGGTGGGGTCGAGGAGGACCGGCGTCTCGCCATGCTCTACCGGAACGCGTTGGAGTACGCGGTAGGCCGCAACGTCGCGGTGGCTGCAGAGGGCGAGCCGGGGCAGCGCCGCGCCTCACGTCTAGTCACGGAGTGGCTGCCAACATCTGACGTCCCCCAGACTGTGGCGCCGTCTGTCGATACCGAACCCCGCCTGAGCGGCCTCGAACTTGACATGGGAACCCTGGCGACGCTGGATGGTGAACAACTCCGTGCCGCGCTAGTGCCGCTCGCCACCGGCTACGAGGCTTGGCTCGATGAACAGGAAACGCGTCTCCGCTCGGAGTCTGACCTGGCGTCCCATGAACAGCCGGGCCGGGCCTCGGTCGAGGACGGGCGCCTCGCCGCTCGGCGTGTCCGGGCTGGTGTGGACGTCCTGCTCTCCGATCCGCTCGCTGGCGAGGCCTTCCGCTTCGTCAACCAAGCCATGGCGCTGCAGCGCGTTCACTCCGAGGTGGGCCTCCTACGGCGCACCGACCCCGGCGTTTCCTACGCGGAGGCGCTTGAGCGGTGCGATGTTCCTGCCAAGCGCTCGTGGCGTCCCTTCCAGCTGGCGTTCGTGCTCCTCAACCTCCCGGCCCTGACCGATCCCACCCATGACGAGCGCTCGCCGATCCACAGCGC
>PLIG01000031.1:3884-4294 GCA_003139255.1 Acidimicrobiaceae bacterium
AGCAGTTCCAGCGGGCAGCGACGCTCGTCTGTGCCTGCGAGTTCCTCCGCCGGGAGCGGTGGGCAGCTGACGACCGGCGCTGGGGAGAAACGCCCTTCCGGATCGGCTTATGGGTGGGGCTTGCCGCATCGCCGAATAGCTACGACGATGCGGCAACCCAGATCCGCTCGGCCCGGGGCCAAGGGCGGGGGACGGGCAACAAGGTGCTGCAGATTCTCTCTTGCCCTTGGTGCGGGGAGGCACTCAGCGAGGCACGCGACCTGGAACCCCAGGATCAGGAGCGGCGGGTGTACCTGTACTGCTCGGACGCAGACGGTACCTGCCCGTTCTCGCGTCGCGGCTCGCCGAACGAGGGCCTGCCGGTCCTGACCGTCGATGAGGAGATCTACCGGCTGATGCCGGCGATCGTC
>PLIG01000237.1 GCA_003139255.1 Acidimicrobiaceae bacterium
AAGGATGGCGCCGCCGCGACCGCGATTGCAAGCAGTGCCGCGAAAGCTCCTCTGAGCCCTACGACTCGCGTAAGACTTATCCGACCCATGTCCCTCTCCCTCCGCCAGAGAGACCGGGGCTTACGCGCGGCAAGCGGAGCGGTTCACCCCGCCTGATTCGGCAACCCGGCCGGCTCTCTGAGCCCCGTGGTTTTGCGTCTCCCCCTCGCGGGAGGTTTGCCCTTTCGTCCTGACTGCGAGCGCCTGGTAAAGACGCTTGCAGTGTTCGTATCGGCGTCTCTCAGAAGGACTTGAGCAATTTAGTGACGCTGAGTGAGGTTTTTGTCCGCTCGTTGTGACTAGAGCCATTCAGCTACATGCAAGCGAAAAGAGCCCCGCGGCGTCGGCCGCTGCGAGAGAGGCCTCAGGGCTCGAAGCGGTACCCGACACCGCGCACGGTGCGCACCCATTGTGGATGCTCGGGATCTGCCTCGATCTTCCTTCGGATGCGTCGGACATGTTCGGTCACCGTGCCGTCGTCCTGCCATTCAGAGGACGAGCTCCACACGTGCGCCAGTAGCTGCTCGCGTGAGAAGACCTGGCGGGGAGAGCGCGCGATGAAGGCAAGAAGATCGAACTCCTTGGCGGTCGTAGGGACCAGCCGCCCGGCGACCTTCACCTCCCGAGCGAGGAGGTCGATCGAGAGCTCCCCGAACTGGAGCAACGCCGCGTTCGACGTGTGGCGCTGATTGACGCGACGCAAGACAGACGCGACCCGAGCAGCGAGCTCTGCCGAGGAGAAGGGCTTCGCCACGTAGTCGTCGGCACCCAGTCGCAGGCCGAGCACCCTGTCGGACTCGCCGCCGCGTCCGGTGAGCAGGATCACCGGGACGTGGCTCGTCCGGCGGATCGCTGCCAGAAGGTCGAACCCGTTCTCTCCCGCAAGCATCACGTCGAGGATCACAAGGTCCGCGCCGCGATGGGACAGCTTCTCCATCATCTCGGCTCCGGTGGCGGCACTCTCGGTCTCGTAGCCTTCCGCTTCGAGCAAGCGGCTCACCATGCTGCGGACCTCGGGGTCGTCATCGACCACGAGCAGGTGCGCGCACGGCTTCGGTGCGGTTGCGTGCGTCGTAGATGTGGCCGCCTTAGCCACGATTCGCTCCTTTTGGTCTCGAGTCTGTTGATATTTCTCGTCATGACTCCCCCCGAAACTGAGGGGAAATCGCAAAGATCAGGCCAAGAATCACGAATCCCCGGTGGGAGACGCCGGACTCAGGCACCCGTCGACTTGGTGTCGCGGGCTCGTGCCTCGGTACCATGCGCCCGCAATGCCAGCGCCCAACCATCGCCGTATCCCAGGTGCGACGGTCGCCCGGTTACCGGTGTACCAACGCATCCTCCTCGAGCTGGTGCGGGGCGGCACCACCACGGTGTCGTCCGAGCAGCTCGCCGAGATGGCCGGTGTGAACGCCTCGAAGGTCAGAAAGGACCTCTCGTTCCTGGGATCTTTCGGAACCCGAGGTTCGGGGTACGACCCCGAGTACCTCCTGTCCCAGATCGACCGGGAGCTCGGCCTTGACGGCGACTGGCCCATCGCGATCGTGGGTATGGGAAACCTGGGTCGGGCCCTCGCCAACTCACCGGGGTTCAGCTCACGCGGGTTCCGGGTGGCCGGGCTGTTCGACGTCGAGCCGTCGCTCGTGGGGCGCCGTGTTCGGGGAATGTGCATCCACCAGCTCGACGACTTCGAGGAGATGGCGAGCAGCGACCCGCCTCGGATCGGGGTGATCGCCACGCCGGGCGCCACGGCCCAGGACGTGGCCGACCGGATGGTGAAGGCCGGGGTGGGGTCGGTGCTCAACTTCGCGCCCCGAGTCCTCACGGTCCCCCCACACGTGCTCCTGCGCTACGTGGACCTGTCGATCGAGCTCCAAGTGATGAGCTTCTATCTGTCGCGTACCGACCGTCGCGGTTCGGCGGAGGTTTCGTCTCCCCTGCCGCACGTCGTCGGGCTCGGCCCTTCGGCCCCCGCATAGAGGCCTGCCTGGCATACCCGCCCCAAGCCCGGCATCCTGGTAGGCATGTCGGTAGTCGTCGTAGGGCTGGAGCATCCTCGCACCCCTCTCGAGCTGCTGGAACGAGTGGCGGTTCCGAATGAGGCGCTCGCAAAGACGCTCGGGATGCTTCGCGACCACTCCAACCTCTCAGAGGCCGTCGTCCTCTCCACGTGCCTGCGAACCGAGCTCTACGCAGTGGTGGAGCGGTTTCACGAGGGCGTGGCCGACCTCCAGGAGCTCCTGGCCGCCATCGCCGGGACAACCGTGGAAGTCCTGGACGAGCACGTGATCGTTCTGTTCGACGACGACGTGACCGTTCATCTCTTCGAGGTGGCGGCGGGCCTGCGTTCGGTCGCGCTCGGAGAGACCGAGGTGCTCGGTCAGGTGCGCCGTGCCGCCGAACGGGCGGAGTCCGATCGGGCCTCGGGCCCGGTGCTTGCGGGTCTGTTCCGTCGGGCCGTGCAAGCAGGACGCAGGGTGCGCTCTTCGACCGAGATCGCCCGAGGGCCGACCTCCTTGCCGCACGTGGCGGTGGACCTGGCGGGGTCCAATCTCGGGGGCTCGCTTGCGGGTAAGCGCGTCGTAGTGGTCGGGGCGGGGGAGACCGCAGAGGGAGTCCTCGACGCCCTGAAGGAGCGCGGAGTCGAAGAGATCGTGGTCGCCAATCGCACGACGGCGCGAGCGAAGTCGCTCGCTGTTCGCGCGGGGGGCAGGGCGGTGGGGCTCTTGTCGCTCCCGCGAGTGCTCGCAGATGCCGACGCTGTGATCGTCACGACCGGGGCCTCGATGCCCTTGCTCGATGCCTCGCAGCTCGAGAAGGCCACGGCGCGGACGAACGCCCACGACAGGAACTTGGTGGTCATCGACATGGGGATGCCCAGAAACGTCCATCCCTCGGCGAGCGCTCTCGAGAACGTGATGCTGTTCGACATGGAGGATCTGAGCTCTCATGCCGAGCTTGCGCTGATCGGGCGACAGGGCGAGCTGACCGCGGCGCACCAGATAGTTCTCCAGGAGGTAGAGCGCTACCGCGCGAACGAGCGGGCACGCAGCGCGGCGCCAGTCGTATCGGCCTTGCGCCAGCGGCTGGACGAGCTGCTGCGGGCGGAGCTCGTCCGGCATCGGTCTCGCCTCGCCGGGCTCGACGAACAACAGCGCCAGGTGGTCGAGGCCGTCGCGCGTGACGTCCTGGCGAAGCTGGCCCACCCACCGACCGTGGTGCTGAAAGAAGCGGCGGGCACTCCGCGTGGGGAGCGGCTCGTGGAGGCACTGCGGACGCTGTTCGATCTCTGAGTTCTGAGGCCTTTATGACGAGTGCACGCACGCTCCGGGTGGCGACCCGTGGGTCGCGTCTGGCACTGCACCAGGCTGCCAGGGTCGCAGAGCTTCTAGCCATGTTGCCAGGGTCGCCTCGCTGCGAGATGCACGTCGTGCGCACCACCGGAGACAGGTTGGTCGAAGCACCGATCGAGAGGATCGGTGCTCAAGGTGCGTTCGTGACGGAGGTGTCCGCTGCCGTGCTGGATGGCCGGGCCGACATCGCCGTGCACTCGGCCAAAGACCTGCCATCTGCCGAGCAGCCGGGGCTCGTCCTGGCGGCGGTGCCCGAGCGGGCCGACCCACGCGACGCCCTGGTAGGGAAGCGGCTCGAGGATCTGCGCCCAGGCGATACCGTCGCCACCGGATCGGCGCGCCGGCGCGCCCAACTGGCGTGGTTGCGCCCGGATCTCACGTTCTGCGAGCTGCGAGGCAACATGGCCAGGCGCGTCGAACGCGCGGAGAAGGTCGGCGCCGGGGTTCTGGCCGCGGCCGCGCTCGAGCGCTTGGGGTGGAGTGCCCGGGTGGCCGAGGTGATCGAGCCATGGACGCTGCTGCCACAGGCGGGGCAGGGGGCGCTCGCCGTGGAGTGTCGCGTCGCCGACACAGAGCTGATCGAGATGCTCTCTGCGATCGACAAAGCGGCTGCCCATCACGAACTGTTGGCGGAGCGGGCGTTCCTCGCCGCGCTCGGCGGAGGCTGTTCGATGCCGTGCGCTGCGCTGGCCAGGACTTCGAGCCCACTCGGGCCCGGCGGTAGTGAACGGTTCGGGATGGTGCTCGAAGGCATGTTGGCAAGCCGAGATGGGCACGTGCTCTTGCGTAGGAGTTGCGCTGGCGACGATCCGGTCGATCTGGGACGTCGGCTGGCAGCGGAGCTGCTGGATGACGCGGGCGGGCGGTCGCTCGAGGACTGGGGGATGGCCCGATGAACTACCTGGCGGGAGATCAACCCCCTCTCGAAAGTGTCACGGTGGTGGTGACCCGCGCTCAGGCGCAGTCGAAGCCACTCTTCTCGGCCCTGTCGCGCGCAGGCGCTCATGTCGTTGCCCTTCCGGTGATTGCGATCGCAGACCCTTGCGACGACGGTGACGCCATGCGTCGGGCGGTAGCACTCGCAATGCAGCACCACTACGACTGGGTCGTCTTCAGCTCTGTCAATGCCGTGCAGCGTTTCGTCGGGATGCTCGGAGGGGGGCGCGACCTCGGGTACACACGGATTGCCGCTGTCGGCGACGCCACGTCGGCGGCACTTTGCGCTCACGGATTGGCGACCGACCTGGTTCCACAGTCTGCGAGCGCTGAAGCGCTCGCGGCTGCGATGCCCAGTGCCGCCCATTCGGCAGCGACGTCTGCCACCGCGGCCGCTGGGACGGGGAGGGTGTTGTTTCCATGCGCAGCCGAAGCGCGTGAGGTGCTTGCTTCGCGCCTTCGTGCAAAGGGGTGGGCGGTGGACGATGTGGAGGCGTACCGGACTGTCGCGGCCGGACCCAACGACGGCGCGACGGAGGAGGCACTCGAGACCGCCTCGAACGCGGACGTCGTGACCTTCACATCTCCCTCCACGGTCCGCTTCTATGTCGAGCTCGCGGCAGGTCGTCGAATGCCGCCTGTCGTCGCGTGCATCGGCCCGGTGACTTCACGAGCTGCGTCGCGCGCAGGACTTCGCGTCGACGCGGTGGCGCAGGTGCAGAGTGCCGAAGGACTCGTGCGCGCCCTCGTAGAGCACAGGGCAGGTCGAAGGGCCCCCTGAAGTGCCCGGTTCGCGGCCGGTACGCTTGAGCTCCGTGGGACCCCAGGCAGGACAGCTCGCTCGTCCGGGTTTCCCCGTGCGCCGCCTCCGCCGCCTTCGCCGCACACCGGCTCTGCGCAGGATGGTTGCCGAGACGTCGCTCACGGTGGACGACCTGGTGGCTCCGCTGTTCGTGCGAGAGGATATCGACGAGGCCCGACCCATCCCTTCTCTCCCTGGCCATGCCCAGCACACACTGAGCTCCCTGGTCACCGAAGCCAGGCGCCTCGCGTCGTTGGGGATCCCGGGGCTGGTCCTGTTCGGTGTCCCTGCAGCGAAGGACCCCACTGGTTCTGGCGCCTGGGACCCCCACGGCATCGCACAGGTGGCACTAGGGGAGCTGCGAGCAGCGCTCGGCGACGAGCTCGTTCTCATCGCGGATCTCTGCCTGGACGAGTACACGGATCACGGTCACTGCGGTGTGATCGACGAGCATGGGGAGGTTGACAACGACGCCACCCTGGAGCTGTATCAGCTCGTGGCGTTGGCCCAAGCGGCCGCAGGAGCCCACATGGTCGCGCCGAGCGGGATGATGGACGGGCAAGTCGCAGCCATCCGAGCCGTGCTCGACTCCGAAGGCCGAAGCGACGTGGGGGTCCTTGCTTACGCGGCCAAGTACGCGTCCGCGCTCTATGGTCCATTTCGCGACGCTGTCGACGTGAGAATCACGGGCGGTGGTGATCGGCGCGGTTACCAGGAGGACATCCACAATCGTCGTGAGGCGATGGCCGAGGTTGCCCAGGACGTCGCCGAGGGTGCCGACATGGTCATGGTCAAGCCCGCTCTCGCGTACCTCGATGTCATCGCTGAGGTAGCGCGCCTTGTCGACGTCCCGGTGGCCGCGTACCACGTGAGCGGCGAGTACGCCATGGTAAAGGCGGCGGCGGAGCGGGGTTGGCTCGACGGAGACGCGTTGGCCCTCGAGCACCTGGTGGCGATCAAGCGTGCAGGAGCAGCCACGATTCTCACCTACTTCGCCGCCGAGGTCGCAGAGATCCTGCATGGGTGAGGCCTCGAACGCCGCCTGGTTCGAGCGGGCGCTGAGGGTTATCCCAGGCGGAGTCGACTCTCCCGTGCGCTCCTTTGCCGCAGTTGGCGGCACCCCTTACACGGTGGTGCGAGGTGAGGGCCCTTACGTCTGGGATGTGGAAGGGCGCAGGTACATCGACCTCGTTCAGTCCTACGGCGCGCTGCTGCTTGGGCACGGCCATCGTGCGGTGGTGGCGGCGGTCAGAGACGCAGCTGGACGCGGCACCACTTTCGGAGCGCCGACCGAGGGGGAGGTGCNNTGGCGCGCGGTTTCACCGGCCGCGACCGGATCGTCAAGTTCGACGGGTGCTACCACGGGCATGCCGACGCCCTGCTTGCGGGCTCGGGCAGTGGCGTCGCCACACTGGGCCTACCGGGATCAGCAGGCATCCCGTCCGGGGCGGTGGCGGACACCCTCGTCGTCGCCTACAACGAGGTGCCCGTGCTCGACGAACGGGTCGCGTGCGTGATCGTCGAACCGGTAGCAGCCAACATGGGAGTTGTCGCTCCGGCTCCGGGCTTCCTGGAGGGATTGCGACACGCATGTGACGAGGTCGGTGCACTGCTCGTCTTCGACGAGGTCATCACGGGGTTTCGGCTCGGGCTCGGCGGCGCGANNGGCGGAGCCGAGGAGTACTTCGGGGTCACGCCGGACTTGTGGTGCTTCGGCAAGGTGATCGGCGGTGGGCTGCCGGTAGGGGCTTTCGGCGGCCAGCGGCAAGTGCTCGAGGTTCTGGCCCCGGGAGGGCCTGTGTACCAGGCGGGCACGCTTTCTGGGAACCCTCTTGTCACTGCTGCAGGTCTCGCTGTGCTCCAGAACGTGACCCAGCAGGACTACGACGTACTAGCTCGGCGCGTGGCGTGCTTTGCCGGTGCGCTGACCGAGGCGATCACCTCGAAAGGGCTCGCCGTACAGGTGCCGGTGGTGGGTCCTTTGGTGGGTCTGTTCTTCGCCGACGAACCGGTGACCGGTTATGGCGCGGCGCGCGCTTCGGCAGCCAACGGGAACTACGCACGGTTTTTCACCGCGATGCTCGAGCGCGGAGTGGCCCTAGCCCCCGGTCCTTACGAAGCGATGTTTCCCGGTCTCGCGCACGGCGAGCGCGAGTTGGACGACGTTGTGTGGATCGCGGGTGAGGCTGCCGTCGCTCTGGCTTCCGTGGAAGGAGTCTGATGGACGCGCCGAGGGGCGCCCGCGGGCGCCCCT
>PLIG01000114.1 GCA_003139255.1 Acidimicrobiaceae bacterium
GCTGGTGGCGGTCGGAAGAGGTTACTGGGCTTCATGGCATGTCTCCGATGGGTAAGGGTGTTCGTGGAATCCATCATCCGCACGAACGTCACCCTCAACGTCACCCTTGACGCTGTTTCGAATGAACCTGTGAATCTCCGCCCAGGGTGACGTTGCCGGGCGCTGGAGGACACAGCCAGCTCGGCGAGATGACGGCCAAATCCCCCGTTGTGCGCAGCGGCGTCCATCCTCGGCTGAGCCAACTCAACCTGTCCCAGACCAGGGGGACATCGAGTCCACATTATGGAGGGCACTTGGTTATGCCGGGTTTGGCTCCGACGACGGTCGGCCGGAGCGTCCACGGCGACAGGTGACCCGGCATAATCCGCGTCGCTTCGTGAGGCTTTCTGACTGGGAAGAGATCCCAGAGGGAGGCCATCATGAAACAGCCAGTTCAGTTGAAGGGACCGTTGGCGCCATACGCGTCGGGGTTCAGGGCACACCTGGAATCGGACGGCTACGGCCCGGAGTCGGTCGACGCGCACCTGCGGCTCTTGGCCCGCGTGAGTTGCTGGTTGGACGGTCAGGGCCTGGGGCCGGACGCGTTGTCTCCCAAGCGGGTCGCGGCGTTCGTGGCCGCCAGCCGTCGGACCAGGTCGAAGGACCGGCCGGCCGTGCGGTCACTTCGACCGCTGGTGCGCTACCTGGGCACTGTCGGGATCGATGCACCACCCGATACGCGCTCGCCGCTTGAAGAGCTGGCCGAGGAGTACCGCTGCTATCTGGTCGGTGAACGAGGTCTGGCGCCGACGACGGTGCACGGCTACATGGACACGGCGACGTCGTTCCTGTCCGAATGCTGCTCCGGTGACCCGGGGCTCGTGGCGAACATGTCGGCCTCGGACGTGAAGGACTTCGTGCTGTGTGCTGCTCAACGACTCAGCCCGAGAACGGTCAACGAGGTGGTGACCAGGCTGCGATCGCTGCTTCGGTTCTTGTACCTGAAGGGCCTCATCGACGTGCCCCTGGCGCAGGCCGCCCCGTGGCTGGCCCACTCTCGGGCCGGCTCGCTGCCGAGGACGCTCGATGCCGGCGTCGCGCCGCGTCTGTTGGAGAGCTGTGATCGCACCACCGTGGTCGGGGCGCGTGACTTCGCCATCGTGACGGTGCTGACCAGGCTGGGTCTTCGAGCTTCGGAGGTAGCCGGCCTGGCGCTCGAGGATCTCGACTGGCGACTCGGTGAGATCGTGATCCGGGGGAAGGGCGGAACCTTCGATCGGCTCCCGCTCCCGGTCGATGTCGGCCAGGCGTTGGCCGCATATCTCGAACGTCGGGCGGGAGACGCGAACTGCCGCCAGGTATTCCTACATGTGAAACCGCCGAGAGGCGGTGTGCAGATGACCGACGTCCGAGCCGTGGTGCGACGGGCGTGTGAGCGGGCCGGGATGAAAGACACCAGCACCCATCGGTTCCGCCATGCCGCAGCCACCGAGATGCTGCGCCTCGGAGCGCCCCTCCATGAGATCGGCCAGGTCCTGCGCCACCACGATCTGCAGACGACGGCGATCTACGCCAAGGTCGACTTCGCCACGCTGGCCACCGTGGCCCAGCCCTGGCCGAGGGTCCTCCCATGACCGGCCTGTTGCAAGCCGTCGAGGAGTACCTGGCCCTGCGCCGAGCGGTCGGCTTCAAGCTCGAAGAAGCAGGCCGGCTCCTCCCCGCATTCGTTGCCCACCTGGACTCGAAGGGCGCGACAACGATCACGACACCATTGGCACTGGACTGGGCCACCAGCTCACCGAGCCCGACGGGAGCGGCCGGTCGGCTCCAGGCGGTGCGGGGCTTCGCCAAGTACCTCCAGGCACTCGATCCACGGACCGAGGTGCCGCCTGACGGGATGCTCGATGTCCGACGGCACCGGCCCACCCCCTATCTCTACAGCGATGCCGACGTTGCCTCGCTCATGAGGACGGCACGATCACTGCAACCGCCGCTGTGGGCAGCCACGTGTGAGACGGTCATCGGCCTGCTCTGGTCGACCGGCATGCGCATCGGCGAGGTGGTGCGCCTGGAGCGCGCCGACATCGCATGGGACGACGGTGTGCTCACCGTGTGGCTCACCAAGTTCGCCAAGAGCCGTCATGTGCCGCTCGACCCGAGCACCCTCGAAGCGTTGGTCGCCTATGACCGGCTCCGGCGACGACACGGTTCCCATCCGAGCCCGCCGAGCTTCTTCGTCTCGGCGAAGGGCCAGCGGTTGAATTACCGCGGCGTCCACAGAGAGTTCGTGCGGCTGCTCATTGGCTGCGGCATCGCATCGGGGCGATCGGCGCGCCGTCCACGCATCCACGATCTCCGCCACAGCTTCGCCGTTCGGACCATGCTCGGCTGGTATCGGGCCGGTGAGGACGTCCAGGCGCTGTTGCCGCGGTTGTCGACCTACCTCGGCCACGTCGACCCATCTTCGACCTACTGGTATCTGAGCGCTGCCCCCGAGCTGCTGGCCCTGGCCGCCGAGCGGCTGGAGCCCAACGACGGGTGGTTGTCGTGAGTGCGGTCGCCCCGACGCTCGAAGCGTTCTTCACCGAGCGCCTCGGTCGACAGCGCAACGCCAGCCCCCATACCGTGGCCGCCTACCGGGACGCCTTCCGACTGCTGTTGACCTTCGCCCAACAGCGCACCGGCAAAGCGCCCTCGCAGCTCGACTTCGCAGACCTCGATGCCCCGCTCGTCGCCTGCTTCTTGGATCACCTCGAAGAAGAGCGGCACAACAGCGTCCGCACGAGAAACGCCCGTCTCGCCGCCTTGCGCTCGTTCTACCGCTACGCCGCCTACCGCGAGCCAGCTCACGCCGAGGTCATCCGACGGGTCCTCGCCATTCCCGAGAAACGTACCCGGCGCACCGTCGTGTCGTTCCTCACCGGACCCGAGATCGCCGCCTTGGTGGCCAGCCCCGATCGGGCGACCTGGAGAGGTCGGCGGGATCACACCCTGCTCGTCATCGCAGTGCAGACCGGCTTGCGGGTCTCGGAGCTCACGGGGCTCCGCAACCACGACGTGGTCCTCGGCACCGGCGCGCACGTCCAGGTCCACGGCAAAGGCCGCAAGGACCGGGCCACGCCGCTCACGCACCACAGCGTGGCCGTGCTCACCGTCTGGATGCGCGAACGCGCCGGTCAGCCCGATGAGGCGCTGTTCCCGACCAGTCGGGGCACCCCGCTCAGCACCGATGCCGTCTACGACCTCGTCACCAAGTACGTCGTCATCGCCGAGCGCCAGTGCCCGAGCCTGTCCGCCAAGAAGGTCACCCCGCACGTGCTCCGCCACTCCAGCGCCATGCAGCTCCTCCACGCCGGTGTCGACACGTCGGTAATTGCCCTCTGGCTTGGCCACGAGCACGTCCAGACCACGCAGATCTACCTACACGGCGACCTGTCGATCAAGGAGCGCGCATTGGCGCGCATCGCTCCACAGGGCACGCCGCCTGGTCGCTACAAGGCTTCCGACAGGTTGCTCGCCTTCCTCGAGGGCCTGTGATTATTCCGGGTCACCTGTCGCCGTGGACGCTCCTGCCGACCGTCGTCGGAGCCAAACCCGGCATAACCAAGTGCCCTCCATAATGTGGATTATGACGGGACCTGGATAATCCACACACCTGCATCATCGATGCGAACGTCACCCTGGCCGTCGCGGCACCCCTCGGCTCGGTGATCGTGGGGCCCCCTAAATCGGCCCTCGCGGCACCGCCCGGGGGGGTCGTACTCGGGAGTGCACAGGTGTGGACATGATCGTCACCCTCTGGCGGAACCGATAGGTGGGCATAGAGAAGGCCCCTCCCGGGTAGGAGGGGCCTTCGTGTGGGGCCGGTGATGCGAGTGGGCTACGGCGCGTCGCTCACTCTGGGTTGTCCAGTCCGCGTCTCGTTTCCCGAACGTCGATGTCCGAGAACCCGAGACGTATCGCGCCAGCCGGTCAGATGGGTGTTGCCTCGTCGGCAAGCCCGTCGACGGCGCTGTGACGCGGTCTATGTCGAACGAGTTGGGTTCCCACGTCGTCACCCTCACCACCAACCGCCGTCAGGTTAGTGACCATCAGCAGTGGGAACGAGACGCCCTGGTCGCGCTGTGCGACGGCAACGTGGCTCCGGCCGTTCATGTGAACGTCGAACGCGGTCAGGTCACGATCACCGGCACCATCGATGAGGCCCGCCTTGTCGAGGACTGGTGGGAAGCCCACCGGGACCGCACCACCGCCATCCTGGCCGTCTGCCGGGCTGACGTGGTTGCCCTGAACGACATGGTCCGGGCACGGCGCCAAGCCGCCGGTGAGCTCGGCGAGGAGATCAGGCTCGATGGCAAGGCGTTCAGCGTCAGTGGCCGGGTCATCTTCGAGAAGAACCAGTAAGTGAAAGTAGCCAGCGAGTTCGACCAGACCGCGGGCACGGCATGGTCCGAATTCAAAACAGCACGTTTGGCACCGTCGTCGTTGGCGATCCCGCCGGCAACCTTGTGACCAGGGAGGGTGACGTTCTCCGAACCCANNCTCCGAACCCAGGGTGACGTTCGAGAACCGGGGGGTGACGTTCAGGTCGGGCTACGAATTCCTGGGATGACGTTTGGGGTGATGTTTGGGGTGACGTTCAGGGTGACGTCCATGCGGACTATGCGAAGGGACCAGGGCGCGTTGTCCTGGTCCCGATCCAGGGAGGTTCGATGCCCCAAGCACAACTGGTCACGAGGAAGGTGCCGACTTCGGCCGCAGATGGGACAGCGACTACGCAGGCATCTGTATCCACCGCTGAAACCAATGAGACCGTGATTCGATCAACGGATTCGCCCACTTCCAAGGGGAGGGCAGCGTCATGACGACCTCACTCCCCGACGACGTTCAACATCTCTCATGGGCCGCTGAACGATTGGGCATCGGCTGCTCAACCGCCTACCGACTGGTTGTTGTCGGCAAGATACCGGGAGCATTTCGGATTGGATCGCAGTGGCGAGTGTCGGTCCCGAGGTTCCTCGCCGAAGTGCATGGGGAAGTGACAGGCAGTGACCCGCCTCGGCCCTAGTTCTTGTGAGGTAGTGCAAGTGCCCGGCCGAGGGCCGCAGCCGCTTCCCGGTCCCGCTCTGGCAGGACATGGCTATATACCCTCAGGGTGATGCTGGCGTCTGCATGACCTAGGCGCCCAGCCACAGTTCGCACGTCGTGGCCTCCCGCGATCAGTTGAGTGGCCGAGAAGTGGCGTAGCGCGTGGAGGTGGGTGTTCACGCCGGCAGCCTTGGCGATGCGAGGCACGAACTTCGACACAATGTCAGGCCGGATTGGCTCCGAGCCGACCGGTGACCGCGAGAAGAGGAAGGAATCGCGCGGGATTCTCAGGTCGAGCTCTGACGCGAGCTTGTCGACGGTCGCGCGGTGGCGCCGCAAGACCTCGATGGCAACGTCGTCGAGCCCTACCCGCCGCGCCTGGTGGGTCTTCGTTGGTTTCTCCGCCCAGCCCCCGCCCTTGATCTCGTAGACGCTGCGTTCGATGGTCAAAAGTCTCGCCTCCCAGTCCACATCGCTCCAGCGCAGCGCACATAGCTCGCCGCGACGTGCCCCAGTGAGCGCGCCGATGAACAGGAGTGCAGCGAGTACGGGCTCGACCTTCTCGGCCTCGGTGATCAGGGCCCGTACCTCTTCAATGTCGGGAGTCTTGACTTGCTCGGTGTGAACCGGCGGCGGGCTCGCCTTTCGGGAAACGTTGCGATCAACCATGTTCCACCGCTCACCCTGACTCAGCATTGCGCCAATGATTGTGTGGAGGCGTCGAACGGTCAGCGGTTTGTTGCCTCTAGCGGTCAGCTTGGCGTAGAGGGTGTCAAGATCCCGCGTCGAGAGCTTGGCCAGGCGCACCTTTCCTAACTCAGGGCGGATAACGGCCTCAGCGATCTGGCGGTACTTGCGCATGGTCGTGGGGGAGTGGCCAATCGACTCGCAGTGATTCAGCCAGAGGTCGAGGAGATTGCCTACCGTCTCGGTACCAGCGGTGACCCTTCCCGCCGACACCGACGCCACCATCTTCGCCAGCTCGCTATCCGCCAACCTCGATCCGGCACCTGCCTTTCGCTCGGGTGCGTGCACGGTCTTCGTGACTTGGATCGGCGTGCCGTTGGGCCGGCGCCCGGCATAGACCCGCAGCTTCCACACGCCGGGCGCTATCTCGGACTTCGAACCTCGCACGCTAGAGATAGTAGTTCAGAAGTAGTCCAGAGGATGTCGGAGCATCTGGGCAGGTCTAACGGGACCCACAAAAGTCCAGGTCAAGCAGCGGAGGGGGAGGGATTTGAACCCCCGGGCCTTTTGGGCCAAGGCTTTTCAAGAGCCTCGCATTAGTCCGCTCTGCCACCCCTCCCAGCCGAGCAAGCGTACTGCCCAAGTTCCGATCAAAGGTGCTGCAGGTCAGGCGCCGCGGACTTGGGAGCGAAGCGAGCGGATCCACTGATCGGCGTTGCGCGAGGCCGCGTCGACCCGGGCCCGAACAGCGGGGCCGTGCGCTCCTGCAGCGGGATAGGAGCCCAGAAACTTGACCCCGGCGAGTTCGGCGTGCAGCACCCGCAGGCAATCGGCGACCACCTCGTCCGCAAGATGCCCTTCCAGGTCTATCAGGAAACAGTAATTGCCGAGCCCACGCTTGGTCGGACGCGACTCGAGCTTCGTCAGGTTGATGTTGCGCGCCGAGAATTCGCTCAAGATACCGTGCAGACTTCCGGGCTGGTCCTGGCGTTGGAAGCACACGATGCTCGTCTTGTCGTGGCCAGTGGGGGCGGGGACGCCTTCGGTTGCCAGCGCCACGAAGCGGGTCTGGTTGTAGGGATGATCTTCGATGCTGGAGGCCAGCACGTCCAGCCCATAGAGCTCGGCCGCGAGGCGTGGAGCGAGCGCGGCCGTGTGGGGGCGGCGATCCTTGCCGAGGAGCCGGGCGGCCTCGGCGGTTGAGGTGGTGGCGACCACCTCGGCCCCGGGGAGGTGGTCAGCCAGGTACCGCCTGCACTGCGCTGATGCGTGGGGGAACGAGAGCACGCGCCGGATGTCTTCGCTGGACGTTCCGGGAGGGGCAAGGAGGTGCATGTGCACGTCCAGGACCACCTCTCGCTGAACGAGCAGGTCCACCTCGAACACCAGGCTGTCCACCGTGGCGTGCACGGTTCCCTCAATGGAGTTCTCGATCGGGACGAACGCCATATCCGTGCGGCCGCTGCATACCGCCTCAAGGACTTCGGTCAGGCTTGCCATAGGGACCACATCAGCTTCGGCGAAGTCGGTCTGGGTGAGCAGCGCCTCCTCGGTGAAGGTGCCGGCTGGACCAAGGAAGGCGATTGAAGACGTGTTTTGCGCCCTGGCTGCTTCGCTAGCACTCGAAGCGGCGCCCTGCGCAGCTTCCGAGGGGTTGCCCCGTCTGGGCCCCGAGGTCGCAACGCCGCTCATGACCAGGCAGGATAGTGGTCACAAATGGACGAACCGGCGTTGAGCCAGCTTCTAGAGGATGTCCGCACCGGGGTTTTGGATCCTGACGAGGCTCTGGTGCGCCTGAAACGCCTGCCGTTTGCCGACTTGGGCTTCGCTCGGGTCGATCATCACCGCGCCTTGCGCCAGCGCATGGGAGAGGCTGTCTACGCACCGGGGAAGACCCCCGAGCATTGCGCGGCCGTGGTGGCGGAGCTTCTGTCCGAGCCGGGTTCGGGGCCGGTGGTGCTCACGCGCGCTGATGACGAACAGTTGGCGGCAGCTCTCGGGGTCGCACCTGATGGGGAGACCACCGCTACGGGGAGCACGTTCACCGTCGCGTGGCGTTCTGCCCTCGAGCGGTCGGCTCGCGTCACCGTGGTGACGGCGGGGACCGCTGACTTGCCCGTAGCAAGGGAATGTGTCGCGGTGCTCCGCGCCTTTGGTTTTCGACCGGCGTTGATAGTTGACTGCGGGGTGGCGGGCGTGCACAGGCTCCTGGCGTCGCTCGACGAGCTGGCGGGCGCGGACGGCGTAGTGGTCATCGCAGGGATGGAAGGGGCCTTGGCGAGCCTTGTGGCCGGCGTTACCGCGGCTCCCGTTGTCGCGGTGCCCACCTCAGCTGGTTACGGCGCAAGTCTAGAAGGGGTCACGGCCCTGCTGGCGATGTTGTCATCGTGCGTGCCGGGCCTGACCGTGGTGGGTATCGACAACGGGTTCGGTGCCGCATGCGCGTTGTCCCGAGCCCTACCTTGACCAAGAAGGCGACCGGCCCGAGCGCCGAAGGGTGTTCTTCAGAGAGGCTGGCTTGGTTCCATTGCTTCGCCGGCATCGCCGGCGACATGNNCGCGCGCCGTGGTGGAGGTCACAGACGATGTCGTCGTTCGTACTCACTCCCACATAATCGGGCTCATCGAGGCAGCGCGACTTCCCCCTCGCGTCGCTCAGCGGTCGCTTGACACGTTTGCAACGCTGGCCGAGGTTGAAGGACGTCTGCACCGGCGGTCACCCGAGCACGTCCATTTTCACGAGGTCGGATCGCACGACACGGTCATCGACGTGGTGGGTACGGCGGCCGCGCTCGAGGNNGTGCTCGGAATCGACAGGGTCACGTCCTCTTCCGTGGCGACCGGCACCGGGACGGTTCGCGGCGCTCATGGCTACCTGCCGAACCCGTCGCCCGCTGTGGTTCAACTTCTCTACGGCATACCCACCTGGGGACGCGATGTGACGCTCGAGCTGACCACGCCCACGGGTGCGGCGATCCTCGCTTCCATGGCGGCGTCCTTCGGCGCGCTACCTCCCATGCGCATAGAAGTCACGGGCTTCGGTGCGGGAAGCGCGGAGATCGACGGTCTGGTGAACTGCACACAGGTAGTCGTGGGTGAGGCTCTGGCAGACTCCCCGGTCCCGGGCCAGCCGCTGCTCCTCGTAGAGGCCAACCTCGACGACGCGACCGGGGAAGTGCTGGCTCATGCTGTGGAGGTGCTGCTCGAAGCGGGCGCGCATGACGCGTGGATCACACCGATCCTTATGAAGAAGGGCCGCCCTGGGCACACGGTGAGCGTTCTCGTCGACGTGGCGCTGGTTGAACCCGTGCGTCGTGTTCTGCAGTCGGAGACCGGCACCCTGGGAGTGCGCGGCGTGATGCTCGAGCGTTGGCCGGCGTCGCGTTCTATAGGCACGGTGGAGGTCGAAGGACTGCCTGTGCACGTGAAGGTGAGCCCAGGCCGGGTGAAGGCGGAGCAGCGTGATGCAGCGCGCGTCGCGGCCCGCACCCGCCTGCCGCTCAGAGAGGTGCTCTCGCGTGCAGAGTGGGCATGGAGGCATGCCGGCCGTCCTCGTTCGAAGCAGGACCCTGGCGGTTTCGACCACGAACCTCCTGACCGTCCGACCCCAGCTTGAGGACACTGTCTTGGGCGGGGGGGAGATGTCTGGGAGAGGTATCGAGGGGTGAGGGAGAACGCCATTCCGCTCGCGTGGGCCTGGCCAGAAGAGCGGAATTCGAGCGCTTGGTTACGGACCCAGGTCGCGCCGGTAGACGTGCGTCTCGCGCCGGGTGAACCCGAGTCGCAAGTACATGTGGTTTGCGTCCTCTCTGGATGGGCGTGACGTCAGGTCCACGGTGCGCGCCCCGGCCGCTGTGGCTCGCGCCAATGCTTCGTTTACGAGGGCTGATCCGACGCCACCGCCGCGCTGTGTGCTGTCCACTACGACGTCCTCGATCCAAGCGCGCGGGCCGGTCGGTGCTCTGAACAATACGAGGGTCAGTGATCCCACGATTGCACCGCGCGCGTCGCGCGCGACCAGCAAGACGGTGCTTGGCGAGCGCGCGATATCAACAATCTCGTCTTCGATGAGCGGGGGAGCTGAGGAGGAAAGCTGCGGGACGAGAAGTGCGAGGGCACGAGCAACTTCGGGGGTGACCGAATCGACCTCCTCGATTGCCACTTCGGTGTCCGAGGTCTTTCGTGCTTCGTGGTCGGTCACGCGCAGTAGTTCGTCCTTGGTCACGAGCAGTTGAGTCTAATCACCAAATCTCGTGAAATGTCTTCGAATGCGTGAGCATTCAAGGCTCATTCAGGAACCTCATGGCGGGTCCCGGCCGTGACGCCCTCTTCGAATCCCGGGCCCTGTGGGACGACAACCGATGGCCCTTGCTCAATTCCGTCAGCGCTGGGAACGGCGAGCGCGTGGACGGTGAGCCGGGACTTCTGTGCCTTCGACTCTTCGTCCACATGGACAAACTTCTCACCTCGCAGCGCTGAGGCGATCGCCGCGATGACGCTCATCACCACTGCGAAGACGAGGATGACCATAAGGCCGTGCTTGAACGAGGGGCCGATCAACTGCGGGAAGAAGGAGCGGCTGATGAGGTCGGCGGCCTTTGCGGGAGCAAGGTGGCTGAGCACGGTCGGGCCGAGGAGGCTCTTCAGGGGGTTGTAGCCCAAGAAGGCGGCGAAGATGTAGCCGAGAGGCGGCAGGTGGGCGAGTTGGGTGGCCTTGGCGGCGGGGATCCCGTGGGCGATGAGCCCGTGGTACATAGCCATGGGCACCTTGGCGTTCAGCCCGAGGACGAGCAGGGTGAAGAACAACCCCATCGAGAGTGGCATGCCGGCGCTCGCGAACGTCACCCGCATCCCCGAGGCCGCCCCGCGGTGGCGAGCCGGGACCGAGTTCATGATCGAGGCGGTGTTCGGCGAGGCGAAGAGGCCCATCGCGATCCCCGAGACGAACATCACCGCGGCAAAAGGCCAGTAGGCGAAGTTGGCCGGGAAGGCCATCATCGCCATGTACATCGCAGCCGAGAGCAACATCCCTGCCGTCGCGAACGGCCGGGCGCCGTATCGGTCCGACAGCTTGCCCGACACTGGGCCGGCCACCACGAAGCCGAGCGACCAGGGGATCATGTAGATCCCGGCCCACAGAGGGGTGTTGACGAAGCTGTAGCCGTGCTGGGGCAGCCAGATGCCCTGGAACCAGATCATCAACATGAACATCATTCCGCCCCGCCCGACGGCCCCTAGGAACTGCGCCAGGTTGCCCGCGGTGAACGCCCGGATGCGAAACAGCGACAGACGGAACATGGGGTCTGTCACCTTCGTCTCGATGATGAAGAAGGCGACTAGCAACGCCAGTCCTCCGAAGAGCATCTCCAGCACGAACGGATTCGCCCAGCCGGTGAGGGAGTGCCCGTAGGGCTTGATGCCGTAGGTGACGCCCGTGAGGATCATGGCGAGGCCCCCGGCGAAGGAGAGGTTCCCGAGCCAGTCGATCTTGGCCTTGATGCGGATGCCGATCTCCTTGAGCTTGAGGTAGGCCCAGATGGNNAACACCCAGCGCCAGCCCACCTCGGAGAGCAAGCCACCGACGACGATGCCGAGGAACGACCCGATGATCATGGCGACCATGTTCATGCCCAACGCGAGTCCCAGCTGCTCGGCGGGGAAGGCGTCGGTGATGATGGCGGCCGAGTTCGCCATGAGCAGCGCCCCGCCGATGGCCTGGAACATCCGCAGGAACACGAGCTCGAGCGCTCCGGCCGGGCCGGTGCTCCAGACGAGCGACAAGAGGATCGCCCCGAGGGTGAACCAGGCGAATCCGAGGTTGTACATCCTCACCCGGCCGAAGATGTCTCCGATGCGCCCGACGGTCACGACGACAGCGGCCGAGACCAGCAAGTAGCCCATCATGATCCACAGCAGGAAGGGGAAGTTGGCCGGCTGGAGCGGGTTCAGGTGGATGCCCCTGAAGATGACGGGCAGGGCAATCATGAGGCTCGTCGCGTTGAGCGACGCCAGTACCACCCCGATCGTGGTGTTGGACAGGACGACCCACTTGTAGCGAGGTCCCACGACCGGCGAACGGGCGGGTGTCAAGACGGTCATACCGGCATCTTGGTTTGCTCCTTCGCCTTGGCGCGCTCCTCGCACAAGGTCGGCACGCCGTCGGGCCGCTCGGACACCAGGGTCTCGAGTAGCGCGACAGCGCGCTCGAGCGCTAAGCGGTCGCGTTCGCTGAAGGCGCCTAAGTGCTCGGCGAGCCAGGTGTTGGTCGCCTGCTGCCGCCGGGCGAGGAGATCGGCACCTTTGGCAGTGGCGACGACGTGCACACCGCGGCGATCGGCGGGGTTGGCTTGGCGGGCGACGAGGCCAGCGTCCTCGAGCTTGTCAGCGAGGCGTGTCACGGCCGGCGAGGGCAGGTCCTCTGCATCGGCCAGTTCACCAATGCCGAGCGGCCCGGTGCGCACCACCGTGGCGAGCGCGGAGAGCTGGGCGATGGTGAGCTCGGACGGGTCGTGGCGTCGCAGCCGGCGAGCGAGGTGGACCATCACCAGCCGGAGCCGGCCAGCCAGAACCTGCGGCGTGGCCGGCTCCTCGGGATTCGCTGTTGCCGCCGATCCGGCCTCGCTGATCACCCTGGCCTCCTCTTCGGGCTGCCGCCGCGGCGCTCGTAGGTTGCCCCGGTGGCGGAACGACCCACCGTGGCTAATGTAATAACGATACTAGATGCCCCCAGCACCGATCCAGCAAGCCGTCAGGGTCGGTGCTAGGGGCGTCAGGTGGTCGCTGGTGCTGAGCGAGCGCGCCCTGGCCCTACCCCCTGTGTCCGTTTTTCGACAGGGCTCGGCCAAGGTCGCGACAGCCTCGGTCGCGGATCCCGGTCGGGATCACACGGCGGCGACGAACATCTGCCGACAAATTGCGGCACCGAGCGCGATGGTTTGCCCGTCCACGTCGAGGCTGATTGTTCCGTCAGGTGACCTTTCGCACACGCGCGCTGAGCGACCCGGGACGAACCCGTGATCGTCGAGGTACTTAAGAGCGGCGATGTCGAGTTCGGCCTCCTCGGTGATGCGCTCGAGGCGAACGGTCCCGCCAGGGGTGGCCTCTGCCAGGCTCACCTGCGCTTCACGCGCAGGTTGTGAGTCCGCGACGTTCTCGGCACGGGAGGACCCGGTGCCAGGGATGGGGTTGCCGTGTGGGCAGGTGTTGGGATTGCCGAGCAGGTCGATCAGCCGCTGTTCCACCTCGTCCGAGATGACGTGCTCCCAACGGCCCGCCTCCAGGTGGACTTTGTACCAGGGAAGCCCGATCACGTCGACGAGCAGGCGCTCGGCCAGACAGTGCTTGCGGATGACACTGTCGGCCAGCGTTTGCCCTTGGTCGGTGAGGGCGATCTGGCGCCCGGAGCGGCGGAGGTAGCCCTCGGCTGCGAGCCTGTCGAGCATCTCCGAGACCGAGGGAGCCGAGCGTCCCAGGCGGTCGGCGATGCGAGCCTGGATGACCGGCGTGCCCTCTTCGGTCAAGGCCTGGATCGTCTGGAGGTACTCCTCGACCGGGGGATGGAATCCACCGGTCGAGTGGGAATCGGCTGCGGACACGCTCAAAGGCTAATAGCCCTCGGGCCTGCCCGAAGGAGCGTTTGACACAGCAACTTAGGCGAGGCTAACCGAAGTTTGGTCCTTAGGTTAGCCTGAGAAAGAGTGACCGGGGCCAGCCCGTGCAGAGGTGACCGGGCGTACAGACATCTGGGACCGTAGGAGAGCGAGCTTGGTAGCGACGTTGGTGATCTTCTTGAGAGAGGGGATCGAGGCGAGCATGATCATTGCGATCCTCTGCGCCTACCTGGATCGCATCGGCCAACGTAAGCATTTCGTCGACGTCCTCGCGGGGGCGGGAACGGCGTTCGCGCTCGCGACCGTCGGCGGTGTGATCGCCTACTACAGCATCCACGCTTACGGCGGTTCAGAGGCGCAGAAGGTGTTCGAGACGGCGACCTACCTGCTGGCGGCGAGCGTCCTCACCTATATGACGTTCTGGATGCGTAACCACGCCAGGACGATCTCCTCGGAGTTGCGAGCAAAGACCGAGGCGGCCCTGGACTCCCGTGCGCGAAGCGGCCTCTTCCTCCTCGCCTTCCAGGCTGTGGGCCGCGAGGGACTGGAGACGGTCGTGTTCACCTTGGCGATCATCTTCTCTGCCAGCGCGAAGGGAGCGATGCTAGGAGCCGGTATCGGACTGACACTGGCGTTGGTTTTGGCTTTCGCCATCTACCGGTTCGGTACCCGCGTCAACATCGGGATCTTCTTCAAAGCCGTCGGCGCGCTCCTCATGGTCTTTGCCGCCGGCCTGCTCGTGGACGCGGTCGAAAACCTCCAAGAGCTCGGGTGGCTGCCTGTCCTGACCCATCCGTTGTGGAACTCTGCCCACGCCCTGTCAGAGGACAGCACGTTCGGTGACGTCGTGCACAGCTTCTTCGGATATGTGAGCCGGCCAACCCCCTTCGAGGTCGCGACATGGGTGCTTTACGTCGGGCTCGTGTTGACCGCTTTTTTCGGTCTTTGGCAGCGCCCACGTACCCTGCACGCGCCAGCAGTGCCGATAGGAACGGAGAACGACCGGTAGAGAGAACGTGAGCGCCGGCGGACCGGGCGCACCCCGGGGAGGTGGGAGCACCCGGTCCGCGGCGCCCTCAGGCAGCGCGACGGGAGATAGCACCGGCACCCGGTCGAGGTGAGCGTCGGGGTCGGCCACAGACCCTGTCGCCTTGTCGAACCGGAGCCACGCGTTGGCGGCAGCTCCGTGCCGAAAGAACAGTCCATGACCTCAGACAACCGGATCGGCAATCCGAATCGGTTGGGCAGTCTGCGCACCGTTCCCCTCCTTGGTGGCGGGTCGTACCACTGACAGGGACGCTAGGGGTCCCAGGTGTCCGCTTCGTCACCGCCGCGTTAACGCCGCGCGAAAACTCGTCTGACGAGTTTCGAGAACTCGTCTACCGAAGAGGTGGAGCGCTGCTGTCCTGCTGTAGCTGGTCGGTACCGGAGGACCGGGCCGCGGAGGGCCGGGGGAGCCATCTGTAAAGGGCGCCGACCTCTAGTCGCTTGCTCTCCATGAGGGCCTTCACCTTCTGCCAGTGCGAGCCTTTCAGGTCTTCTAGGTGACCGGGCAGGACGCGCCTGACCCTCTCGGCCTCCTGGCGGTAGCGCTCTGCCACTCCGCCCATCGCGAGGACCGTGGTAGACGAGAGACCGGTCGCTTCGGCCGTGGCCAGCTCGTGAAGACGCGTGGCCGCCACCCGGGCATCTTGCATGAAACCGAGGGCATCTTGGAGATGCACTACGCGGCTCGCCATGTTGGCCGTGTGACCCTCGTAGATCTCGGAGACGAACTCCAGCGCGTAGCGCAGGCGTTTGCAACGGATCCGAAGCTGGTGGAAGTCGTCTGCCGCACCGCTGCGCCGGGCGCGCTTCGCGGCTTTTACTGCCGAGCGGTGCCGGGACTGGACGAGGTCGGGAACCACAGCTGCCGCCAGGGCGCTCGTCGTCGCCGAGCACGGTGGCGGTCCTTGGCGCAGTACGGCGCTGAAACCAGAGACCAGGCGTTCATAGCGCGAGGATTCGAGGCACGACAACAACTCGTCGCGCGCCGCCTCTCGCTCGTGTCCAAGGAGCTCGGCCAGCTCGTCTAGGGCCCCCTTGTCCTCTTCGGGTAGTTCCCCAGCCCACTCTTCGAGGCGTTCGAGCTGGACGTCGAGGTCACGCACAGCCCCGAGCGTCCTTCCCAGCCAACCCAGCTCGTCGCGCACGTGCTCGGCGCTTGCCGGAAGGGCATCGGAGAACAGGGCGAGGGCTGCGCGCATGCGGCGGGTCGCCACCCGCATGTCGTGCAGTTCCTCTGCATCCTCTCCGAGGCGTGTGCCCGGCTCGTGCACCACCATCGCCGTCATGTTCCGACGAAGCACGACGTAGGCGACGTCGCCGACCGAAGGGCTTGGGGGCAATCGCTTCGGACCGAGGTCGGGCGGTCCGGGGACCTCGAGCCCCTCGGCCAGCAGGCCTGCTTCGAACTTCGAGAGCGTGGCGGGCTGAAGTCCGCAGGAGCCTCTCAGTTGTTCCACGAACGGGGCGAGAGCTTCTGCCCACCTGGGCACGACCTCCACCTCGACGCGACACAGGCGGGTAGGACGCTGCCCGTTGCCCGCGCTGATGGCGGTCTCGTCGAGGGCGACTTCGGCCACGGTCTCCCCCCCGACCAGCAGGTCATATGGCTGGCGCGTGGTGCGGACCTCGAGGACCGGGCGAAGAGG
The DNA here is from genome assembly GCA_003139255.1 of Acidimicrobiaceae bacterium. GTDB lineage: Bacteria > Actinomycetota > Acidimicrobiia > Acidimicrobiales > UBA8190 > Bog-564. The sequence continues at coordinate 16,057 of PLIG01000114.1, forward strand.
GCGCACCCCGGCCAACGCGTGTACGCGCTTTCCCACCGGACCTTCGGTGCCCAGGGTCTCGATGCCGTGTTCGGGCAATGCCTCTGTGATCTCCACCCGCTTGCGCAACCCTGCGGTGGCCGACGCGGTGTCTTTGAGCGTCACCTCGCCCAGCGCACCGGCGTGTCTCACCCGGAGCACGTAGCCGGAATGGCTCACCCGCCAGTCCTCGGTGTCCACGTACGTGTCGACGAGGTGTTTTGTGGACCTGGCCGACGCCGCGAGCGGGGCCCCCGAGCCGGCGCCCGTCCTGGGCAGGGCACCGCTGGGCAGGGCACCGTTGGGCAGGGCACCTGTGATGGCTGCGAGCCAGCGTTCGACGGGCCTCAGGTCGATCGCGTCGAACTGCCACTCGACCTCGATGTTCGAGGAAGCCGTCGAGCTATCTGCCACGGAGCAAGACTACTTCGACACCGCCAGTCGCTCTGAGGGGGTCGACCCCCCCTGCTGGACATCTCAGAGGGTCCGCCCCGGTAGGTACGCTGGGTCTCTCAGACATCCGCAGGGTCCGTTCAGGCACGAGATAGGGTCTCGGTCGTGACCGCGCTGATGGCCGATTCCCCCAAGGCATCCTGATGGGTGCAAACGAGACTCGGGCGCGACGGCGCTCTGGCGACGAAGACGGCATCATCCGTGCCGCCGGTGGGGTGGTGCTCCGGCGTCGCGAGAACGGTACTTGGGAGGTGGCTGTGGTGCACCGCCCCCGACGAGAGGATTGGTCGCTGCCGAAGGGCAAGCTCGCGCCCGGCGAGTCCCTCGAAGCCGGCGCTCTTCGCGAGGTGGAGGAAGAGACCGGGCTCAAGTGCCGCCTCGGGCGGTTCGCCGGGTACACCGAGTACGTCGACCGTCGCCGACGCCCGAAGGTCGTGGCCTACTGGGTCATGGAGGTGATCGACGAGGGCACCTTCTCCGCTCACTCGGAAGTGGACGAGCTGCGGTGGCTCGAGGTGCCCCAGGCTTTGGAGATGCTCACGTATGGGCGGGACCAGGATTTGCTCGCCTCGGTCGAGGAGCTGGAGCTAGTCCGCTCGGCCTGACCGTTTCGAGTGGGACGCCCGCCCTGCTCGACTCGGGACCGCAATAGCGTCCTGACGGAATGGACCAGACAAGGTCGTCGGTCACTGCACGCCATGTTGTTCTCGTCCGTGCGATCCTGGTGACGTCGATGCCGAGGTTCGCCTCTACCGGTCTCTAGGGGCGTCACGCCTATCGCGTGGAAGCAGAGACGCGCCGTGTGGAGAACCGAACGAAGGTCTTCGCGCAGAGCGCAGCAGGCTCGCGGTGGCATTTCCCGATCTTGCCCCGTGACGCGAGGACGTCGGAGAAGATCAGCCTGCGCATACGAGAGGTGCTGGGCTTGTTGGTCGGAGAGCCGTGGCTGGTGCGGTTCGGCTCTGACGAGCCAGACCAGTTGGCGCACGATGCCGGATCGTCCATTGCAGCGTCGGATCGAGCGAAAGGTGGTTTCGTCAGGTACGAAGGCCGCCACGGCGTACTCATCGCAGCGGAGCCCGCTTGGCTCAACCCGGCACCAGCCGCCAGACGGACTTCGGCAAGAGGCGAAGAACAGCGAAGAGCACCTTCAACGAGGCAGGTGACCACACGACGTCAGCTCTCCGTTCGAGGCCCCTAATGATGTCGGCAGCCACGGATTCGGGCGTGGTCGCCATTGGCGCGGGGGAGCGTCCGGCTGTCATGCGGGTTGCCACCCATCCCGGGCGCACGATCGTCACGCCCGCGCCTGTCGGGCGCAAGGCCTCCGCGAGGCCCTGCGCGAACGCGTCGAGGCCCGCCTTCGACGCGCCATAGACGAAGTTGGACCGCCTGACACGTACTCCCGCCACGGAGGAAAGCACCACGAGCCGGCCTTGCCCTTGCGAGCGCAGTATCTGTGCGAACGCGACCATGGCCGCAGCGAGACCGGTGAAATTCGTGCTGAGCACCGAGGCCGTGGCACTCGGGTCGGACTCGCAGACGTCCTGGTTGCCCAGAACCCCGACGGCTACTAGGACGAGGTCCACCTGGCCCATGCGGCCGGCGACATCTTGGGCGAGCGCTGTATGTGCTTCCTCGTCGATCACGTCCCAGGTGATGGTCTCGACAGATGCGACCCCGAGCGCCTTCAGCTCCTTGGCCGCGCCCTCGAGCCCGGCTTCGTCGCGCCCGGCCAGTACCACGTGTCTCATGCGGCGCGCTGCCAGTGCTCTCATTACCGACCGGGCAATGTCGGAAGTGCCGCCCAGCACCACCGCCGTCTGTGGCATACCCAGAGCGTTGTTCATCTCTGCCATCCTCGGGGTTGTGGCACGCCGCGAACACGCGCTGTGCAGCTGCAGCTAGACGTGCTCATCGGTGTGCACCAAGTGTCCGGCGCGGCCGTCATCGGTGTGGCGCGGCCGTCATCGGTGTGCACCAGCTGTGCTGCGCGGCCGGTTCCCTCGGCGCGCCCGGAACTGTCGGGGCGCCACGCCCTGCTCCACGAGACCCAGCCGACGCGCCAGGTCAGATGTGAGCCTGCAGTCGGGGTCGACGCGGTTTCGCGCCTCGCGCCATTCGTCTAGTCGGGGGTACATCGCCCCGAGGAGCTCGGGCCGCAGCCGTGAGTCCTTGGCCAGGTAGACGCTTCCCCCTGCCTCGGCCACCACCACGTCGAGCTCGTCGAGCATGTTCCCGAGACCGGGGGACCCTGCAGGGATGTCGAGGGCGAGGGTCCATCCCGCGGAGGGGAACGACAGGGGCCCTGGGTTGGCTTCTGCGAAGCGTTTCAGCACCGCGAGAAAGGAGGCCGTTCTCGCGTTGCTCACGCGCTCGAGCACGACTCGAAGAGCGTCCTCGGCGTCGAAAGGCACGATGAATTGGTACTGAACGAAACCGCGAGACCCGTAAAGACGGTTCCACGAGCCGAGCGCGTCGAGAGGATGGAAGTAAGAGGCCAGCGTCTCGGGTTTTTGTGCCTGCCAGCGCGGCGCCTTGCGGTACCACATTTCGTTGAACGCGGCCACCGTCAAAGGGTTGAGGAGACCTCCGGGCGGAGTAACCGGCACCTCGAGCAACACTCGGGGGTCGAACGCGAGTGGGTCGGCGGCGCAGGACCCCGAGAGGTTCGCCAGGTCGGCATGTTCCGCTCGCGTCAGCACGGCGCGGCCGAGCCGCCGACCCCTGGCCAGGCAGTCGATCCATGCGACGGAGTAGCGGTACTCGTCGTCGCGCGCCGTCATCCGGGCCATGGTGTCTTCGAGATCCGTCGCTCTCTCGGTGTCTACGAGCATGTAGGCCGTCTCGATCCGCAGCAGTTGGATCGTCGCCTCGAGGACGATCCCCGTGAGCCCCATCCCTCCTGCGGTAGCCCAGAACAGCTCGGCGTCGTTCTCGGGGGTGATCTCGCGGGTTCCGGTGGGCGTCGCAAGTGTCAGAGACCTCACGTGTGAGCAGAACGAGCCGTCGCGGTGGTGGTTCTTCCCATGGATGTCCGCAGCGATCGCCCCGCCCACTGTGACATATCGAGTCCCTGGGGTCACCGGGACCCACCAGCCCTTCGGCACGAGCGAGCGCATCAGGGCGTCGAGGCTTGCCCCGGCTCCCACCCGGACCCATCCTGCCTCGAGGTCCGAGTCGTGCACGGCATTCATGGCGGTCGTGTCGAGCACCACCCCGCCGGCCGATTGCGCCGCGTCACCATAGGAACGGGCGAGGCCGCGTGCGACCACCGCGCGCCCCGCGGAAGCAGCGGCAGCGAGCACCTGCTGGACCTCTTCGGGTTTCGACGGGCGAGCGACCTCGGCCGCGCTCGGTGCCGTGCGCCCCCAGCCAGTCAAGATCTGGTGGGTCGTGGGAACTCCCGTCGGCATGTTCGGCGAGCTGAACGACCCCTCCTTCGGCTCGCTCACGCGTACACACCGACGGCGAACAACAGTACCCACACGAGACCTATGACTTGGAGTGTTCGATCGCCCAAGGCGAGGTCCTCCGGAGCGCCTCCCTGTCCCCTCTCGAAGCGCAACTCCACGTAGAGCACGGCCATGACGAAGGGCAGTATCGACAGTTCGAACCAGATCGGGTGGTGCCCCACGCCGATCTGGTGGGCGCGCTCGAAGGCCCACAGGCAGTACGCGGTAAGAGTGATCCCGGCGGCGATGAGGCGTACCGAGCGCAGGAACGTCGGAGGATACGCGCCGAGCGCGCGGCGGTGGGCGCTGCGAAGCTCACCGAGCTCGGCGTGCTCCGCGCTCCTCTTCCCGGCCACCACAAGCAGCGAGCCGAACGACACCACGATCAAGAACCAGTCCGACAGGCTCACTCCGGCGATGATGCCTCCGGCGATCGCCCGAAGGATGAAACCCGAGGAGACACATGCCAGGTCGATCACGGGCTCGTGCTTGAGCCGCAGCGAGTAAGCGGCCGACACCGACGCGTAGATCGCGATCACGAGGGCAAGGTGTCCACCTGCCAGCCACCACGCGAGCCCCACCGAAGCTGCCAGGAGGACCAAGCCTGTGGTGGCCGCGACCGTTACGGGCACCTCGCCGGCAGCCACGGGGCGGAAGCGCTTTGTCGGATGATGGCGGTCGGCCGCGGCGTCCAAGGTGTCGTTCAACAAGTAGGTGCCTGCGGCGGCAGCGCAGAAGACCCCGAACCCGCCAGCCTCCCGCAGTGCGATGTGCCCGTGGGAGAGGACGCCTGCCGCCCCAGGAGCCGCGAAGACCAGCACGTTCTTCACCCACTGGCGGGGTCTGGCGAGGCGGAGAAGCCCCAGCGAGATCCTGCGCCGACGGGTGCTCACCTCAGTGGAGCCGTCGACGACGGGCATTTCGTCGAGAGGCGACACCGCCTCGGGAGTGGTGCCGGTGTCGTTCAGGTGGTCTTCTTCGACGGCGCGCACCATGGTCGGAAGGGGGCTGCAGGAGACGATCCGCTGCGGCCCGGTCGCTCGCCACGCTAGCACCGGCCCGCTCTGCCAACGAGGGAGTCGCGTGCGGTGTTTCTGAGCACGTACAAGCACGGTTTGGCGCTCTACGAGGCGACGATGCCTACACTCGGTGGTCGATGAGACGCCCGTACCGAGTGATCGTGGCCAAGCCGGGCCTCGACGGCCATGACCGGGGGGCCAAGGTCATAGCGCGCGCCCTTCGCGACGCGGGTTTCGAGGTCATCTACACCGGCCTGCATCAAACCCCTGAGCAGGTGGTGCAAGCGGCCCTCCAAGAGGATGCCGACGCGGTGGGGCTATCGCTGCTCTCTGGTGCGCACCTGACCCTCGTTCCCCGAGTGGTAGACGGACTGCGGGCGCAGGGGCTCGACGACGTGCTCTTGATCGTGGGCGGGACCATCCCCGAGGCCGACATCGGGAAGCTCAAGGAGCTCGGGGTGGCCGAGGTCTTCACGCCCGGCGCTTCGCTGCTCACCATCATCGAGCGCGTGACCGAGGCGCTCGAGCGGCGTGAGGAGGCCGCGACCGCAGGCTGAGGATCACTGCCGGGGAGCAACAGGCCACCGGCGAGAATCGACAGGCCACCGGCGAGAATCGACAGGCCACCGGCGAGAACGAGCGAGGAGAGGAAACGAGCAGTGGATCTCTACGAATACCAGGGCAAGCAGTACTTAGCCCGGTTCGGCATTCCCAGCTCGCCTGGCGTGCTGTGCAACACCGTCGACGAGGCGCAGTCGCGCGCCGACGACTTGGGCTACCCGGTGGTGGTGAAGGCGCAGGTGAAAGTGGGCGGCCGGGGTAAGGCAGGGGGCATCCAGCTCGCCGCCGACTCCGAAGACGTGCATCGTCACGCGGCGGCCATCTTGGGCATGGACATAAAGGGGTACGTGGTCAGGCGCCTCTGGATAGAGAAGGCCTCGGACATCGCGCGCGAGTACTACGCCAGCTTCACCTTGGACCGGGCGGTCAAGCTCCACCTGTGCATGGTGTCTGCGAAGGGGGGCGTGGACATCGAGGAGGTCGCTGCCACCGATCCCGGGGCCATCGCCCGGCTGCACGTCGACCCGGTCGACGGGTTGTCGGTCACCGAGTCGGCGAAGCTGGTGGCCGAGGCGGGCCTTGACGAGGTGGCTCGCGTCCAGGCGGCCGACCTTCTGGTCAAGCTCTACGACTGCTATGTGCAGGGCGACTGCGACCTGGTCGAGATCAATCCGCTAATCCTCACCACCGACGGGCGCGTTCACGCGCTCGACGCCAAGGTCACCCTTGATGACAACGCCGCGTTCCGACATCCGGAGTGGGGAGAGCTTGGCGGCTCGGAAGAGCTCGACGCGCGCGAGCTGCTCGCGAAGGAGAAGGGCCTCACCTACATCGGATTGTCCGGATCGGTAGGGATCATCGCGAACGGAGCGGGGCTCGCGATGAGCACCCTGGACGTGGTAAACCAGGTCGGAGGGAGGGCTGCCAATTTCCTGGACATTGGCGGTGGCGCGAGCGCGGACACGATGGTATCGGCGCTGGAGGTGATCAACAGCGACGACGCGGTGCGCTCGATCTTCGTCAACATCTTCGGTGGCATCACGAGAGTTGACGAGGTTGCGAACGGGGTGGTGGAGGCGTTGCGCCGAGTTGAGCTGCGCTCGCCGATCGTGTTACGGCTCGACGGAACCAACGCCGAAGAGGGTCGTCAGATACTTGCCGGGCACCTTTCGGATCGGATCGTGGTCGAAGACACGATGGTCGGGGCGGCTCGCAGGGCGGTGGCTATGGCAGGGTCGAACCGATGAGCATCTTCATCGACGAGAGGACCAAGGTGTTGGTTCAGGGTCTGACTGGCACCCAGGGTAGGTTCCACGGTCTTCGAAACCGCGACTACGGCACGAAAGTGGTGGCGGGGGTCACCCCGGGGAAGGGCGGAAGTGACGTGGACGGCGTGCCGGTTTACGACACAGTCGAAGAGGCGGTGGCGGAGACGGAGGCCGACGCATCGTTCGTCGCGGTTCCACCGAGGTTCGCTCCGGACGCGATAATCGAGTCGGCGGCGGCGGGGGTGCGGTTCATCGTGTGCGTCACCGAAGGCATTCCCGCGCAGGAAGAGGCCCTCTTCTTCAACCGGCTGCGCCGCGACTATCCCTCCACGCGCCTGGTCGGCCCCAACTGCCCGGGCGTCATCTCGCCGGGCAAGTGCAACATCGGCATCACCCCTGGCGCGATCGCGTTGACGGGCGGGCCGGTCGGTATCGTTAGCCGCTCTGGAACACTCACCTATCAGGCCCTCCACGAGCTGTCCCAACAGAACGTGGGCCAGACCACGTGCGTGGGGATAGGCGGTGACCCGGTCCCAGGGACCGGGTTCATCGACTGCCTTGCCGCGTTCGAAGAGGACACCGATACTCGTGCGGTGATGCTGATCGGGGAGATCGGAGGCTCCGAGGAGGAGCGTGCAGCACAGTTCATCGCCGACCACATGACGAAGCCTGTCGTGTGTTACATCGCCGGGGTTACCGCGCCGCCGGGACGCAAGATGGGCCACGCCGGTGCGATCATCTCTGGTTCGCAGGGTACCGCCCAGGCCAAGATGGAGGCGCTCACCGCTGTCGGTGCGACCGTCGCACAGAACCCGACCCAGGCCGCGCAGCTCATGGTGGAGGTAGTGAAGAACCTCGCTTGACGCGCCGGACTCGGTGAAGGTGCCCCTGTCATTGCGACGAACGGGCACTGATAGCGTGGCCTGTGTGCGCGTAGGGGTGCTCGTCTCCGGTACCGGGAGCATCCTCGAGGCGTTCTTGGGAGCCGATGTGCCCGTCGTCGTGGTCGTAGCCGACCGCCCGTGCCGGGGTCTTGAGATCGCCAGTCAGGCCGGAGTGACCAGCGAGCTGGTCGATCGTCGGGCCTTCGGCGGGTTCGGCGACCGTTTCGACCGCGAGGCGTACACGCGTGAGCTGGTGAAGGTGCTAGCCGGGCACCGGCTGGACCTTGTGGCGATGGCGGGGTTTGGCACCGTGCTCTGCCAGGAGGTCCTCGACGCGTATCCCGGGCGGGTCACGAACACCCACCCCGCCCTGCTTCCGGCCTTCCCCGGCTGGCACGCCGTCGAAGACGCTCTTGCCGCCGGGGTCAAGACCACAGGGTGCACGGTCCACGTCGCCACCCTCGAGCCCGATGCCGGGCCCATCCTCGCTCAGGAAGAGGTGCCGGTACTGCCCGGCGACACCAAAGAGACCCTGCACGAGCGCATCAAGCAGGTGGAGCGACGCCTCTACCCTGTTACCGTCCGGCAGATGCTCGTGGAACTGGAGGGGTCGACGGTGAGGTCGCAGTGAGGGCGCTTCTCTCGGTGTACGACAAGACCGGCCTCGTGGATCTGGCCAAGGAGCTGGCCGGGCTCGGATGGGAGCTGGTGGCCAGTGGTGGCACCTCGGGCGCGTTGGCCGAGGCGGGGGTCGCGCACAGGGAGGTGTCCGAGCTCACCGGCGTCCCCGAGATGCTCGGGGGCCGCGTGAAGACGCTGCACCCGGCTGTTCATGGCGGCATCCTGGCCGACCGTTCGAAGCCCGAGCACCTGGCTGATCTCGAGGCGCACGGCATCGTCCCCATCGATCTGGTGGTGTGCAACCTCTACCCGTTCGCTTCCAACCCTTCGATCGAGATGATCGACGTCGGGGGCCCAACGATGGTGCGCGCAGCCGCCAAGAACCACGCGCATGTCGGCATCCTCGTTGACCCGGCCGACTACGAGGGCGTGCTCTGCGAGCTGCGCTCAGCGGCTGAGCTGTCGGCAGATACCCGCCGGCGCCTCGCGCGTGCCGCGTTCGCCCACACTGCCGCGTATGACGCTGCGATAGTCGAGTGGTTCGACGCGACCTCCGAGAGCGACGGCGAGTCGTTTCCGCCCACCTTGCACCTGACGCTCGAGCGCGCAGGAGAGCTGCGCTACGGCGAGAACCCCCACCAGCGCGGCGCCCGCTACCGCGTGCACGCGTGCCCGACGTGGTGGGACGGCGTGGTACAGCATGGCGGGACCCAGCTGAGCTATGTGAACCTGTTTGACGCGGACGCAGCGTGGCGGCTGGTGCACGAGCTGCCCGGCAAGGACGAGGTGGCGGCGGTGATCGTGAAGCACGCCAATCCTTGCGGCGCGGCGGTCGCTTCGCGGCTCTCTGACGCTTACCGCCTCGCACTCGCCTGCGACCCCGTGTCTGCATTTGGCGGGATCGTCGCCCTAGGGGGCCGCTGCACCGAAACGGTCGCCGCGGCGGTGGCCGAGGGTCCGCAAGCCGACGTCGTCATCGCCGAGTCGTGGGACCCGGCCGCCATCGAGGTGCTTGCCGCCAGGCGCAAGGCCACCCGGCTCTTGGAGGCCCCACCGCATACCTCCTCTCAAGGGCAAGGCGCGCTCGAGAGCACTGACAGCGACGGGTTCGGGGTTTCGCCGTCTGGAGAAGGGTGGGGTTGGGGCCCCGCCCGGGCGCTGGAGCTCAGGAGCTTGGGTGGGGGATTCCTGGTCCAAGAGCCCGACCGCTTCCGCGCGGGGCGCGCGCAATGGCAGGTGGCGACGAAGGCGGTGCCCGACGCGACACAGTGGCGTGACCTCGAGCTCGCTTGGCGTGTGTGCGCAAGGGTGTCGTCGAACGCCATCGTCGTCGCAGCCGCCGGCCAGGCCGTCGGTGTGGGAGCTGGCCAGCAGTCCAGGGTGGAGTCGGCGGAGATCGCAGTGCGCAAAGCCGGAGAGCGCGCCCGTGGTGGCGCCGCGGCCAGCGACGCGTTCTTCCCATTTCGCGACGGGCTTGACGTTCTTGCCAATGCAGGAGTGAAGAGCATCATCCAGCCGGGTGGGTCCGTGCGCGACGCGGATGTCGTGTCGGCCGCCGACGAGCATCAGATAGCCATGGTGCTCACGGGCGAGCGCCACTTCCGCCATTGACGGACTTGGGCAACGCGTCGCTACGATCATTTACGGACAACGATCATTGACGGTCAACACGTGACGACGGCGCGCATGATGCCGGGTGGACCGGTTGCTGATGCGGTGCTGGCGGACGTGGCTCGTCGGGTGGCCGCACTGAAAGAAGGCGGTCGGACGCCGGGGCTCGGCACGATCCTCGTCGGGGACGACGACGCAAGCTCGGGTTACATCCGGATGAAGCAGGCGAAGGCGGCCGAGCTTCAGATGTTCTCGCCCCACGTGCACCTTCCGGCCGAAGCCACACAGAGCGAAGTGGTAGCGGCCATCCGGCGGTTCAACGAAGATCCGGCTGTACACGCGATGCTCGTGCAGCACCCCGTTCCGCCACAGATCGACTACGAGTCGGCTCTCGTAGAGATGGACCCGGACAAGGACGTAGACGGGCTCCACCCGGTCAACATGGGTCGCCTGGCCCTGTCGTTGCCGGGGCCCGTTCCGTGCACGCCGGCGGGTATCGAGGCGCTCCTCGCGTATTACGAGATCCCGGTCTCGGGCCGACACGTGGTGATCCTCGGCCGCGGCGCGACCCTCGGTCGCCCGCTCGCTCTCTTGCTCTCCCAAAAACGGCCGACGGCGAATGCCGCGGTCACGGTGGTCCACACAGGCGTGCCGAACTGGGCAGAGCACACCTGTAGAGCCGACGTCGTCGTCGCTGCAGCCGGGGTGCCGGGGATCCTCCATCGCGAGCACGTGCGACCGGGTGCCGTTGTGGTCGGGGGCGGGGTTCGTTATGAGGGCAGGAAGCTACTTCCTGACGTCGACGAGTCCGTCGCCGAGGTGGCTGGCTGGATCACACCGCGATTGGGCGGGGTCGGGCCGACAACGATCGCCATGTTGTTCCGAAACGCCGTCGAAGCCGCCGAACGCGCGGTAGGTCTCAAGGCTGAAGGCTGAACCCCGGGTACTGGTCGGTGAGCCCGAACAGCCAAGCCTCCATGCGTACGCTCAGCCGCAGGTACCCCGTGACGAAGCCGTGGCCGCCTTCGGGGTACGTGCCCGTGAGGAGCACCGCGAATTGCAAGATCCATGCGGCGATGAAAGCGGCGATCTTCAAGAAGTAGAGAACTATGAACACCGGGATGAGAGCGATCGCCCGCCCGATGA
>PLIG01000194.1 GCA_003139255.1 Acidimicrobiaceae bacterium
GATCGACTTTTCGGACCTTACGGGCACAGATCGTCAGGGATTGGCTTACCGCGCTCTGAGCACACCCACTGCGGGATGTGTCTGCCCGTTGTGCGAACGTATACATCCCGAAAGTTTTGAACCGGCCGGTCTACTCACAGGTCGTGTTTGATCAGTGAGCTCGACTCATGTTACGAGCGTGTTGGGTCACCCAACGTCCTGCCCGGTTCATCGCAATTGCCGCCATCTGGACTCTGCGGGTGTCGAGCTCGATGACGAAAACGATTGCATGTTCGGCATCTGCTCGGGCCCCGTCTTGGCGACCGCCCTCCCTGCGCGTCCCGAGCGAGCACGCATTGCCGAGAGGATCGCCGCCACCACCATCAACGATGTCGACGAGTAGAAGGCGGAGTGGATGCCGTCGGTGAATGCTGTGGCCGCCGAACGCGACAGTGTGCTCGTACCCACGAAGATGGCAAAGGCTTCGTGTTTGGTGATGCTCGCAGAGGCAACCAAGATGGCAAGGGCAAAAGAGAAGACCATGCCCACGTTGGCGAAGGTCCGCAGCAGCCCGGATGCGATGCCGAATTCCTTGCCGGGCGCAGCTTTCATTACGGCCGAATTGTTCGACGGGAAGAAGCAACCCGCACCGACGGCTCCGACCACATAGGCAACCACGACGACCCACAGCGAGGTGCGCAGCCCGAGGTGAGCGTAAACGAGGAGCGCCAGCACCTGGATCCCGAGGCCGACGGTGGCCGGCACGACGGCGCTCCGGCGGTCGGCGAACCGGCCGGCGAAAGGGCCGACGACCCCGCCGACGACATAGCCGGGGACGAGGAGCAGCGAGGCATGGATCGGGCTGAGCTGGCGAACGCCCTGGAGGTACATGAGGAGCAGGAACAGGACGGCGAAGTTCGCCAGGCTCTGGAACATCGCGGCCAGTAGCGACGGCGTCATGGTGGGCACCCTGAACAGCTTGAGCTCGAGCATCGGCTCGGAGGTGGAGCGTTCTATCCACCAGAAGACGAGGAGTGTGATCAGGCCGCCGACGAAGAAGGCTGAGACCTGTAGGTCGAGTGGCTCGGAAGTGAGCTTGACCATGGCCCACAACAGCCCGAAGAGCCCAAGGCCAAGGGTCACCATGCCCCACCAGTCCAGTCGCCGCCGCTCCCGTCCCCCCCGGTCGAGCAGGACCCGCTTCGCGACCACCACCGCGCCGATCCCGATGGGCACGTTGATCCAGAAGATCCATCGCCACGAGACGTAGGTGACGATGACGCCCCCGAGGACGACCCCGAGTACGGCGCCGGTGTTGAAGCCGATCGAGTTGAACCCGTAGGCCCGGCCGCGTTGCTCCTTGGGGAAGGTGTCGGCGATGACCGCGCCCGAGTTGGCGGTGATGAGCGCACCTCCGACCCCTTGCGCGAGTCGGAAGACGACGAGCGAGAGTTCGTTCCATGCCAGGGCACACGCCGCTGAGCCGACGATGAAGACCACAAAGCCCGCCTCGTACATCCGCACCCGGCCGAACATGTCTCCGAGGCGACCGACCTGGGTCGAGAGCAGGGTGATCATGAGCAGGTAGCTGATGATGACCCAGATGACCGAGGCCAACCCGATGTGCAGGGAGCGCTGGATCTCGGGAAGGGCTAGGACGACGATCGTGGTGTCGATCGCTGTGATGAGGACACCGACCACCACAACCAACAGCGCCAGGTTCGGGTGCTGTCCGGGCGTCCCGAGCCGACCCTGAACGGGGAAGCTGGTCGCCTTGCTCCGGTGTCCCATCAGCGGGCGGCGCGGCTCTGCGCGCACGTGCTCGTTGGAACGACCTGCTCGGCTCTGACCGGTCGCAGTGGGCTACGAGGGGTCGTGGGCATAGCGGACGACCACCACCGGACACGGTGAGTGCGATACGCAGTGCTCGCTGACCGACCCGAGCAGCATCCCGGTGAACGCCCCATGCCCATGGCTGCCCACGACGAGTAGCTGCGCTCCTCGGGCGACGTCGATGAGCGAGGGCGCGGGATGTCCCTCGAATACCCGCGTGTGCACCTCGACGTCTGGGTGCTCGCCGAGAACTGCACGTAGTGTCTCCTCGAGCACTTTGCTTGCATCGGCCTCGGGATCGAGGCCCTCAGGGTAGGGGCCGGCCCAGTTGGTCGGGAGCTTCCAGGTGGTAACGGCGTCGAGCTCCGCGCCGCTGAGCTTTGCCTGTCCTGCTGCCCACCGAAGCGCTTCACGCGAAGACTGCGAGCCGTCCACGCCCACCACGATCCTCGGTCGGCTCCCCGCTTCACCGTTCATGTCGCCCTCCGTTCAGCACTGTGCTCATCATCCTGCTAGGACTTCACATGTCGTCCAACACACTCTCGCAGCGCGCTGTTTCAGCGACAGGTCACTTGCCGACACGGGGCCTCAGGCCAACGCACAGCTGATACAGCTCGGCGACGCGAGTGCTGAGGTCATGTTGCCATCGTAGGTGACTTGGTGACCGCTGAAGCCAGCCGCGTCGTGTCTGACGAGTGGGTAAGTTAAATTTGATTGCCCAGGCGGGAGTACGCCCGGCACGGTTCGCCCCGCAGCGCCCCGCATACGGGCAAGGTGGGGGTGAGTCCGACCTCGTGCACCTCGTTGACGCACACATGGCCCCGAATGTGCGCGACGCGGGCACGCGGCTCCAAGCGTTCCACCGGGCAGTGATTAATGAGCGGTCGTTGTAAGGACCGGCGGTCAATGCCCGGTGCGGCCAGCGCAAAATGCGCACTGCGTTGGTTCAGGAGATCAAAGCGTCGGCTTTGGCAATGTCCTTGTGAAATAGGTTGCCGATGTAGAGTCGCTCGCCGAGCACTTCACATCGGAACCACACACCTGTAGCGGGTCCGATTCTGGTATTGCGAGGTAGTTCGCGGATGACTTCCTTGACCAGATCGCCCGAGAACCTTCCAGACCGGCAGACGAGGATGCGTCGGTCGGTTACCACGACGACACGAAAGCCCCTGAACCAGACGAGCAGACCGAACCACGGGCTCGTCGTCATCGCCGAGAACACTGCCTGGATCACCTCGCCCGGCTGGAGGACGTGGGCCGCATTGACGCGAAGCGTGTCGCGAATCGCCATGACTCCTACCATTCATTTGGCCAACAGGATTAGAGTAACTTCAGATTGAACTGATTGGTGTTCTTGCTCTTCGCTCGTCGTCCTCAGTGTCCCCGGTCTTTGGCCCGTTCGTAACTATTCAGGTCCCGCCAG
>PLIG01000100.1 GCA_003139255.1 Acidimicrobiaceae bacterium
GCCGATCTGCGCGCACGAACCGACAGTCGCCCATGTGTCGACCATCGTGCCGGCACCCACCCTTGCCCCAATGTTCACGTAGCTGGGCATGAGGATGACCCCCCGATCGAGGAATGATCCCCACCGTGCACATGCACCGGGCACCACCCTCACTCCCGCGGCCTCGTAGCCCGACTTCAGTGGCAGCCTGTCCGCGTACTCGAACGGACCGAGCTCAGTGGTCGCAATCGCCCGTAGCCGGAACAGCAGCAAGATGGCCCGCTTCAGCCAGGCGTGGACGACCACTTCACCTCTGCAATCGCCCATCTCCGCCACGCGGGCCTCGCCGGCATCGAGGAGCTCGATGACCTGCGTCACCGTTGACAGAGCGTCAGTGTTCGCCGGCGTGAGCTCGTCGGCACGAGCCCACAGCTCCTCTATCTGCAACTCCAGGTCGGACATCACCCGAGGCTACAAGCTGCCGCTCGGGTGCCTGACCTGCGCCGCTCGGGCCGACCGGGCGCCGGAACGGGCCGAACGGCTCACCTGCGCGCCCGACTTCCGACGCTTCCTCGCCTCGCCGCCGAGATGGGGATGAGCAGAGCGCGACAAGCGTTCGCCCACCAGCTCGATGCGCTCGTCGGGCTGGACGGCAGCCACCCGCACGAACCCTGCACCCGCATCCCCATAGAGGTCGCCCGGGCTCACGAGCACTCCGGCCGTCTCGGCCAGCGCCTCGGCGAGCACCCACGCGCCCGAGCGCAGGTCATGGCCAGCGGCATCTGACGCCCAGCCCGGCACGGGTACCCATAAGTAGAAGCCCCCCGCCGGAAGGTGGGCGTCGAGCCCGCCTTCACACAGGAGCGAGCACAGCCGCTCGAGGCGATGCAGGTAGCGCTGGCGTTGGGCCAGGACGTGCTCGTCATCTTCGAGCGCCGCGACGGCCGCGGCTTGCACGGGCCCCGGAACCATGAGCCCGGCGTGTTGGCGAAGCGCGCTCAGATAACCCACCAGCTCCGCGTCGCCGGCGTAGAACCCCACTCGCGTTCCGGCCATGTTCGACCTCTTTGACAACGAGTGAACCGCCACCACGCCCTCGGGGCCTGCCTGCAGGACTGTGGACGGCCGGGGGCGGTCCCAGGTGAACTCCGCGTAGCACTCGTCGGAGAAGACGGGCACACCGTGCGCCCGGCCCCACGTGGCGGCCACGTGAAGGTCGGTGAGACGTCCCGTCGGGTTCGAAGGGCTGTTCAGCCACACCATGACCGCACGCGCTGAGAGCTCGTCAGGCACCGAGCGAAGATCGATGCCGCCATCGCGCGACTCGTCCACCCTCACCACGTTGCAACCTGCAAGTTGTGCGCCCATGGCATACGTCGGGTAGGCGACAGCGGGAGCGATCACGGTGTCGCGCGTCGGATCGCGCAGACGCAGAAACCACGCCGCGCTAGCCACGAACTCCTTCGTGCCCACGCAAGCAGCGACGTTCCTGGCATCGACGCTCACTGCGAACCGACGCCCCATCCACCGGGCCGCCTCTTGTCGCATGGCCTCGCTCCCGACCGATGACGGGTAGCCGCGCTCCGAGCCCGAATTCCCGAGTGCCGTCACCACCGCTGAGGGAGGCGCGTCGCACGGGGTGCCTACCGAGAGGTCGACCATTCCGCCTTCGTGGCGGGCGGCGACATCGGCGAGCCGGGCCAGGCGCGCATAGGGGTATTCAGGCGGCTCGAAGCCGCGAGCAGCCCTCACGGCCTCGGCTCGGGACATGCGCGCACATCACCACGCCTAGCACCACGCGCCTCGACGCACACGCATCCTCCCGTCATGACGGCGCGAACTGACCGAAGCGTGCCCGCCCCGCCTCGTCGAGAACGACGTGAACGACGGTCGCGACCTCCCCGTGGGACTCGCCCACCACCTCGCCCTCGCGGTGGACCGCCGCTAACACGTCGCCACGGTCGAAGGGCACCACCAGCTCGACCACACGGTCGGCTGCACGCAGAGCGTCGCCGATCGCACGCAGGAGGTCCTCGAGACCTTCGCCGGTGAGCGCCGACACCACCACCGCCCCCGGATGGCGCTCGGCAAGCCTACGTGGTGAAAGAGCGCGGTCAGCCTTGTTCACAGCAACCAGTTCGGGCACGTCCGCCGCCCCGATCTCATCGAGCACCAAGCGCACTGCCTCCATCTGGGCCTCGGGCTCGGGAACCGACCCGTCCACCACGTGCAACAAAAGGTCTGCCTCGCGCACCTCCTCGAGCGTCGATCGGAACGCTTCGACCAGCTGGTGGGGAAGCTTTCGGACGAAGCCGACCGTGTCGGAGACGAGTACCGTCTCCCCTCCGGGCAACGCCAGACGCCTTGTGCGGGGATCCAGCGTCGAGAAGAGGTGGTTCTCGACCGTGACACCCGCACCGGTCAGACGGTTGAGCAACGTGGACTTCCCGGCGTTGGTGTAGCCGACCAACGAGATCGCGTGCTGGCGCGAACGTTGGCGCGCCCGGCGCTGGTTGCGACGGGTAACTGCCAGCCTGCGCAGATCTGCTTCCAGCCGACCAACCCGGTGCAACAAGCGCCGCCTGTCCACCTCCAGCTGAGTCTCTCCCGGGCCCCTGGTCCCGATGCCGCCCGCCTGCTGGGAGAACGAACGCCCCCTGCCTCGTAAGCGTGGAAGTCGGTAACGAAGCAACGCCAGCTCCACCTGGGTCTTTCCTTCCTGGGTGCGCGCGTTCTGGGCGAAGATGTCGAGTATCACGGCAGTGCGGTCGATTGCCGTGCGACCCAGGATCTGCTCGAGGTTGCGCTGCTGAGCCGGAGACAGCTCGTCATCGAACACCACGGTGTCTGCGTCATTCGCCTCCGACAGCTCTCTGAGCTCTTGCGCCTTCCCCCTCCCCAGGTACGTAGCCGGATCGGGTTGGTCACGGCGCTGCGTCACGCGGGCGACGACGTCGGCACCGGCTGTGCCCACGAGTTCCGCCAGCTCGTCGAGATCGGCCTCTACCACCGGCAGCGAGCTCCATGCGAACACCACTCCCACGAGCACGATCCGCTCGCGGAAGGTTCGTTCGATCAGCGTCACCGACGCCCCAGCGCCTCGCTGGGCACACCTGTCGACTCCCTCGGGGTATGCCTCGCTACCAGCTCGCCGACCAGCTCTACGAGATCCGACTCGCGAATCGTGACTTCGGCCACCTTGCGGGTGGGCCCCCGCAGGACGACCGAAGCCCTTCCCATCTCCACCTCCAGCGTTCCACCGGGGAGGTGGACCTCGACATGATCTCCCACCAGCTCCCAAGCGCGCGCCGCGACGGCGACCGCGCACGCGCCGGTGCCACAAGCGAGCGTTTCCCCGACCCCGCGCTCGAACACCCGCACGTCGAGTGCCTCAGGGCCATTGTCAACCCAGGCGAACTCGACGTTCGCGCCGCCGGGAACCGACTGCGCGAGGTGCGCTCCTGCAGTCCTCAGCACCTCGTCGCCGACGCGAGCACAGATCAGCACGATGTGAGGATTGCCCATGTTGACCGAGCGCGCCTTTTGCACTCCGGCGGTCTCATCGACGACGAGCTCCGGACCGAGTATCGCAGGGCCCATGTCCACTGCAGCGCGACCGAGCCCACGTTCGATGGTTTCGTAGTCAACGTTGCGGACGCCAACGACAGTCTCAACCGTCACCACCCCGGCTGCCACGACCCCTGCTTCGACTGCAGCCTGGACTAGGCACCGGATGCCGTTGCCGCTCGTCTCCGCGAAACTCCCATCGGCGTTTCGTAGCTCCATGGACAGCGAGGCGCTGCTGCCTCCCGCCAGCACACGCACGATCCCGTCCGCACCAACTCCGAAGTGACGGTCGCACAGCGCACGAACCTCGGTCGCCGAGAACGGGCGCCGGTCCGCCAGGTCCATGAACACAAGGAAGTCGTTCCCGGCCCCGTGGTGCTTCGAGAGGCGAAGCTCGCCGACTTCGGACATCGCTCTCAGTCTCCCACCGCTCTCCCCTGTGCCGCGTCCCACAGCTCCAGCAGCTGCGAGAGCTGGTCGCCTGACGGGTCCAGCCAACAGATGCGTGGATCGCGCCGGAACCACGCCCATTGACGCCGTGCAAACGCCTTCGTGCGCGTCCGCGCCTCGGTGACGGCCTCCTCGAGCGGAACCCCATCTTCGACGTGGGCAAGCAACTCGCGATAACCGAGCGCCTGGCGGGCGGTGCGCGAGATCCCTCCCGGGCGTGCTGCCAACGCGCGGACCTCGTCTAGCAGCCCCGCTCTGAGCATCGACTCGAAGCGCTCCTCGATACGCACGCCGTTCAGCTCGGGATCAAACGTGAAACCCACGAGGACGAACCGAGTCGTCGGGTAACAGCCCAGCCCCGGCCCGAACGACGAGAAGCGGCGGCCCGAGCCGATCGTGACCTCGAGAGCGCGCACGACCCGACGCCTGTCCCCCGGTTCGATCCGCGTCGCGGCCTGAGGGTCGAGCCACGAGAGCCGTGAGTAGAGCCGCACGAGCCCTCCTGGACGGTCAGCTTCGCTTTCGAGAGCCCGTGCCACCTCGGCCCACCGGCCGGGAAGCTCGAGGTCGTCCACCACCGCACGCAGGTACAGTCCTGTGCCTGCCACCAACAACGCCCGGTGCCCGCGCTCTTCTATCTGTGCCAGCGCCTGGCCCGCCGCCTTCTGGAACTGGCGAACCGTGAACTCCTCCTCGGGATCCACGAGGTCGAGAAGATGGTGAGGCACCCGAGCGCGCTGCTCGGGTGAAGGCTTGGCGGTTCCGACGTCCATGTGGCGGTAGACGCTCATGGAGTCGACACACACCAGCTCCGCTTCCGCCCGCTCGCTCGCCAGTGCCAGGGCGAGCTCGGACTTCCCCGATGCTGTGGGACCGACCAGAGCCACATGGCGCCGACCCGGCTCACGGCGTTCTCCCACGGGCTAGCCGGCGGAGACCGCCAAGAACCTGCGGTACCGTCGTGGTCCGGTCGCGAAGGGTCGTGGCTCGGTCGTGCTGAGGAGCTCGGCGCGCAAGTAGTGCGGTGCCGCGCCGGTGATGCTCACCATGGCATAGGAGCCGGCCGAGACAGGATCCGAGATGCCCCACCGGGCCGTCTCCGGCGAGAAGTGCACCAGCTTATTCTGGCGAGTGCGAGCGCTCAGCATGGAGGCGTCACGCTTGCTTGGTCCCTCCACGAGCACCTCCTCCACCTTGCCGACGCGTGCAGCGTGGCGTGCGAGCGCCGAGCGCTCTACTACGACTCGCAGGCGTTCGAAGCGCTCGGCGACGACCTCCTCAGGGACGAAGTGGTCCTGCATCGATGCCGCGCGCGTGCCCGGACGCGCCGAGAAGGCGAAAGTGTAGGCGCTGTCATACTTGGCCTCGGCCACCACCTCGAGCGTGCGCTCGAAGTCGTCGTCGGTCTCGCCGGGGAAACCGACGATCACGTCGGTCGTGACGGCAAGGTCGTCGACAGCCACACGCGCCGCTCCCAGACGAGACAGGTACCGCTCGGCGGTGTAACCGCGGCGCATCGCGGCGAGCATCCGGTCACTGCCGGCCTGCAACGGCAGGTGTAGGTGCTCGCACACCGCCTGGGTCTCGGCCATGGCCGCGATGGTCTCGGGCCGCAGGTCCTTCGGGTGGGGACTGGTGAAGCGCACTCGCTTGATCCCTTCTATGGCTCCAAGCGCGCGGAGTAAATCGGCGAAGAGGGGACGGCGGTGGGTGATGTCACGCCCGTACGAGTTGACGTTCTGGCCCAGCAGCGTGATCTCGCTCACTCCTCGCGAGACCAGGGCCTCGACCTCGGCCACCAGTTCGTCGAAGGGACGGCTGACCTCGCGCCCTCGCACCTGCGGGACTATGCAGAATGCGCACGAGTTGTCGCAACCGGTCTGGATCGTCACCCAGGCCGAGCACGGGGACTCGCGAACCACCTCGAGGCCACGCACCTCGGCGGGGTCGCCGGCCGGCAAAGGGCCGTCTATCACCTCGACGACCGGGCCGCTCTTGGCGGCTTCGCGCAGTAGGTACGGCGCACGCGCCAGGTTGTGGGTCCCGAACACCACGTCTACGTGACTCGCACGCTCGCGCACGATGTCCCGGTCCTTCTGGGCGAGACAGCCTCCGACCGCTATTTGCATCCCCGGACGCGTCTCATGGAGTGCCTTCAACGCTCCGAGATGTCCATAGAGGCTGTCGTCGACGTTCTCCCGGATGCAACACGTATTGAGCACTACGACGTCTGCCCGGGACACGTCGTCGGTCGGCTCGAGCCCGTCGGCCACCAAGAGCGCGGCGATCCGCTCTGAGTCGTGCTCGTTCATCTGGCACCCGAAGGTACGGATGTGGAACGTACGGGACATCGCGTCAGTGTAAGGGGCCAGTAGTACCCCCACGCCGGAGGACCTTCACTTGTCGTTCACGATGAGCCCGTCGAGATCCGCCCGAAGCAAAAGGGCACGCCCGTAGACCCCGACGTCTTCCATCACTGCCTCGGCCGCGCTTCGAACCTTCTCACCGTCGGAGGCCTCACAGATCCCGATCACGCTGGGCCCCGCGCCCGACCAGCACGTGGCGAGGGCCCCTGCCTGGAGGAGTTGGCTCAGAAGCTGCGGAGCCTCGGGGAACAACGGGCTTCGGTAGTCCTGGTGCAACCTGTCCTCGGTTGCCTCGCGGATGAGCAGCGACCGGTCGGCGAGACCGGCGAGCAGCAGGGCCATACGGCCGAGGTTGAAGGTCGCGTCAGCGCGGCTCACCTCACGCGGGAGGGCCTGGCGCGCCTTTGACGTGGCAAGCGCGCGATCGGGCACCAGGGCCACGAACACCAGACCCCCGTCGAGGGGCATCCGCACGGCGCGCACAGCGCCCTTCACGAACGTCGCGGCAACGAGCCCCCCCACGACGGAAGCCGCGGCGTTGTCGGGATGCCCGTCGACACGGGCTGCCACGCCGANNGGCCGCTGCCGCGGCAGCGGCCGCCAGAGCAGCGCTGGACCCGAGGCCTCGAGCCACCGGAATTTCGGAGCGGATCGTGATGGCCAACCTGTCGTGCCCTGCGACGTCAATGGCCACGCGGGCAGCGAGATGCCCCGCCTCCTCCTCGAGCTCGGCTCCCTCCCCCTGGGCTCGCACGGTCAACTTCGACGCTGGCTCTACCTCCACCTCGACGTAGAGGCGCAGCGCAAGGGCTAGCGCGTCGAAGCCAGGACCGAGGTTCGCTGTCGAGGCCGGGGCGCGTGCTCGCACGCCGCCAGGGTAGCTTCACCTCGAGAGGTCGGCCCAGTGCTCGGAGACTCCCGCTCATCGCCGAGTCGAGGAGCTCGAGCGTCATTGCGTTTCGCGAGTCGGCTCAGAAGTGCTCGAGGCGCCAGGCGAGAGACGGGCCGGGAATCGGACCCGCGCTTCGAACGGGCACGCTCAGGTGCTCCGAACCGACCGTGATCTCCATCGTCGCCAACTTCGTTCCCGCCGGGGCACCAGCTCTCAGCCGGGTCCATCTCATCGAACGGCGCACCGTGTCTCCTGGCCACACAGCCACGCTCGGCGAGCCTGCCACTGTCCCCGCGACGACGGTCGAGCTCCATGGCATGGTGATAGTGGCCACGCGCCCACCAACGGGCGTCACCGGCTCCTCCTGAAGGGACGCTGCCGTGGCGTCGATCAACGGCTTCGTGGCTCGTGCAGCGGCACCGAGTGGATCGACGCCGGGTTGGCCGGTCACTGCCGCCATGACCAGCACCTGGTGGCCGTCGATCTGACGTTGAGCAGCAAGGACCAGACACCCCATCGCGGCCTGGGTGAAGCCGGACTTCACACCGACGACGCCATCGGAGCCGACCTGGCGGACGTAGTTCGTCATGGTCCCCGCGATGGGCAGGGTGATCGTCGGCTGCGCCGCGACGGCGGCGAACGACGGGATCGCCATCGCCGCGGAGGCCACCCGGAGCTGGTCCGCAGCTGTGCTCACCGAGCGCACGTCGATCCCGTCCGCGTCGACGTAATGCGTCTCACTCATGCCCAGCGACGCGGCGCTACTGTTCATCTTCGACACGAACGTTGCAACGCTCCCCGCGTCCCAGCGCGCCAGCACGTCCGCGAGATTGTTCGCCGAGTGGACGAGGAGGCCGTCCAGGAGCTGGCGTTCGCTCAACACCTCACCCGCCTGGACCGGTACCGAAGAGTCATCGGCGTCAGCCTCGGCGTTAGCTTCGCTTTGGTCCGAGGCGCTGATCGTGACCGCTGGTCCCTGGGTGCGGAGTGCGAGCGGGTGGTCACGCAACACGACATAGGCGGTCATGATCTTGGTCAGGCTGGCAACGGGCACCGGCTGCTCGGTGCCGGAAGCGAGAACCATCCCCAGAGCGGGAACCGCGATCGCTCCCTGGCCCTGAGCGGGCCAGGGAACCGGGGAGGGCACGCCCGGAACCTTCGACGATCGAGGCAGGACCGTGTTCGTGATCGGCAGAGGAAGCGGGCGGGCGAGCTGAAGGGTGCCGACGAGCGCCAGCACCCCGACAGCCAGCATGGCTGGCAGCAGCCGATGGGCACGTGGAGCGCGCCTGGCATGTCGCGCCCTGGGCACCGATAACGAGGATGAGCGCCTGCGTTGTAAGCGCAGCCACGGCCCGGACAACTGTTTTACCGGAGGAGATCGGGGCACGCGCAGGGGTGCGGCGCTGACCGCTCGGCGCGCCATGGATGGCTACCGCCTGGAGGTCTGCTCGAGCTCCTCTGGGGTCATGAGCACCGCACGGGCCTTCGAACCCTCCGACGGTCCCACGATCCCTCGTCTTTCGAGGAGGTCCATCAGGCGGCCCGCGCGCGCGAACCCCACGCGGAGCTTCCTCTGAAGCATGGAAGTGGACCCTAGCTGAGACCGGACCACCAGCTCCATGGCCGCCGCTAGAAGCTCCTCGTCCTCGTCGCCGACAGCTTTGCCTCCGAGGCTCGTCTCGGTGGAGCTTGCGACACCTTCGATGTAGTCGGGCAGGCGCTGGCGGCGCCAGTGGGCCACGACCGCTCGCACCTCGCTCTGGGTCACCCATGGGCCTTGGATTCGTCGCGGCACCGACGAGGACGCGCCCAGGAGCAGCATGTCGCCCTTGCCGATGAGACGCTCCGCTCCGGGCTGGTCCAAGATGACCCGGCTGTCGGCCAGCGATGACACCGAGAAGGCCAGACGCGAGGGGATGTTCGCCTTGATGAGCCCCGTGATCACGTCCACCGACGGACGCTGCGTAGCGAGCACCAGGTGGATGCCCACCGCTCTGGCCATCTGCGCGATCCGGCACACCGACTCCTCGACATCGCGCGCCGCCACCATCATGAGGTCGTTGAGCTCGTCGACCACGACCAGCACGTAGGGCAGGTGGCGGTGAAGGCACGTGGGCTCCATTGGCACCTTCGGCGCCGCCACCCCACTACTTGCGTCGTGGACTGCGCCGAGCTCTTCGGCGGAGCCCGACCACTTCGCGGGCCCGGATGCCGACGAGCTGAAGCTGTGATCGAACTTCACGCTCGGAGCATCGGCAGGGGCGTCGGCCTCGTCATCGACATCACCATCGGCGTCGGGGGCGGCATCGGCGAGCGCGTCACCATCTCCCAGCTCGCTACGGCCTACAGCCTCGTTGTACCCCGTGATGTCGCGCACGCCAACCTCGGCAAGGATGTCGTAACGCCGCTCCATCTCCGCGACCGCCCAGGCCAGGGCGTTGGCCGCCTTCTTCGGGTCCACCNNATCATGCGAACCTCTTCGGGGGTTGCACGCATGAGAATGGACGTGACCAGCGAGTTGATGCACGATGACTTGCCTGCACCGGTAGCTCCCGAGATGAGTATGTGCGGCATGTCGGCGAGGTTGGTCATGACGGGCCTGCCCGCGATGTCGCGTCCGAGAGCCACCTCCAGAGGATGTATGGCGCGGCGCGCCTCGTCGGAGCTGAGGACATCGCCGAGCGTGACGAGCTGACGGCGGCGGTTCGGTACTTCGACCCCGATCGCAGATTTCCCGGGGATCGGGGCCAGGATGCGCACGTCAGGCGAGGCCATCGAGTACGCGATGTCCTTGGCCAGGCTGGTTACGCGCGCGACCTTCACTCCGGATCCGAGCTCGAGCTCGAAGCG
>PLIG01000161.1 GCA_003139255.1 Acidimicrobiaceae bacterium
GGACGAGGATGGCGGGGACGAACACCGCCGAGACCCGGTCGACTAGGCGCTGCACCGGTGCCTTGCCCGCCTGGGCCTGGGCCACCAGACGGGCGATCTGCGCCAGGGCGGTTTCCGAGCCCACCCTCGTCGCTTGCACCACGAGCCGGCCCGAGGTGTTGAGCGTGGCGCCCGCCACCTCGTCATCGGGGCCTACCTCGACGGGCACCGATTCCCCGGTCAACATCGACTGGTCGATCGCGGACCTGCCGTGCCGTATGACCCCGTCGGTCGCGACCTTCTCGCCTGGCCGAACGACGAACAGGTCGCCGGTAGCGAGCTCCTCGACCGGGACCAGCACTTCCTCGTCGTCGCGGAGCAAACGCGCCTCTTTGGCGCCGAGCTCGAGGAGCTCTCTGACTGCCTCTCGCGATCGCCGCCGGGCTCCTGCCTCGAAGTAGCGGCCGAGCAGGATCAGGACCGTGATCACGTCCGCGGTGTCGAAGTAAATGCTCTGTGAGATCCCGCTCAAGAGCACGACTGTCGACCACGACCAGGCGGCGAGGATCCCGACCGAGATCAGCGTGTCCATCGTCGCCGCTGCGTGGCGAGCGTTGAGCGCCGCGGCACGGTGGAACGGCCAGCCGCTGAAGAACACGACGGGGGTCGCCAGCGCTAGGGACACCCACTCCCATCCGGGAAAGCGCACCGGAGGTACCCACGCCAGCAGGGCGACAGGCACCGAAAGCACGATGGCCACGAGCAGCCGCAGCCGGAAGGGCTCCGCGAGGTCCTCTTCGGCGAGTGCCTCTTGGGGCAGCGAGGCGTGGTAGCCAGCCTTCTCGACTGTGGCGATCAGTTCGTCAACGGTGACCAGCGTCGAGTCGAAGGCGACGGTCGCCTGCTCGCTTGCGTAGTTCACCGTCGCGGCCACGCCGTCGAGCTTGTTGAGGCGCTTCTCGATCCGCGTCGCGCACGACGCACAGGTCATTCCATCGAGGGCGAGGTCGACGCGCCCCGACTGCTCGGTGACCGACGTCATCACGCGGCTTCGTAACCCGCCTGTTCGATGGCGGCGCGAAGCGCCACATCGTCGAGCTCCTCACCGGTCACCATTACGAGCTTGGTGCCGAGGTCGACATCGACCACCTCGACGCCTGCGACCGAGCTCAGCTCTCCGGTGACGGCGTTCTTGCAGTGATCGCAGGTCATGCCGGAGACCGTGTAGGTGATCGTCTCGGACATCGGAGCTCCTCTCTGTTCTCTGTTCCCCGCTACTCATCATAGCCCAACCGGGTATGGGTGTATACCCCTAGTGGGTGTCTGCCGGGTCTGCCATTTCCTTGCCAAGGTGCTGCCAGGTGCCGAAGGACCCGGGGCAGGCAACCTGTCTTGAAGTGGGCAGGTGCGGTGCCCTTTCTTGCGGTTGCTACCCTCCGGCCATGATGGAGGCAAGAAGGAGCAAGAAACGGGCTCACCACTTGCGACGTGGACGTACCGACCGCCCATTCGCCCGCTTCGCGGGTCTCGTGGACCGTCGCCGTCATTCACTGCCACCGGTTGCTGGCACGCTGTTGACTGCGCTTGGGTCTCTGCCTTGGATTGTCCCGGGCGCTGACGCATCTGCGAAAGCGGCGCCGGCGGTCAGCGGGCCTGTCGGCCCGGGGTGCGATCGATCGCGACCCGCTGTCGCGTATTGGGCCGGAGGTGTCCGACTGCCCCGACAACCGGCTCATCCACCGATCCCCTGCATGGCGTTGGTTAGCCAGTCGGTCGAGTCGGCCACCATCGGCGTCACCAGGTCGGGGTCCGTAATGTTCGCACCACTTGATGACAACAGCGCCTCGGCACCCACGAACGTTCTGCAGGGTCCGGAGTGGGCGGCTCGCTCCCGGAGCCTCGGTGCGAACTGGATGCTGCTCAAATCAGGAGGGCCGACCACCGGCGGTCTCGTGCCCCCGTGGATGGACGTCGATCCCCAGACTTCCCGGATCTGGTTCGTTACAACCCTGCCGACGCTCTGCGGCGCCAGGGTCTCGTGGAGCGACGACGACGGCAGGAACTGGCACAGCAACCCGAAGGTCGGGTGCCCGGGGATGGGCTCAGAGCGGGTGCTCGAGGGGCCGGCGCCACGGAAGGGTGCGAAGCCGAGTGGCTATCGGCATGTCGTGTACTACTGCGGGAACGGGACGGACGTCGCGCCGAGCAAGCTGTACTGCTACAAGTCCCTGAACGGTGGACGCACGTTCACCTTCGTCGGCGGGTTCCCCGATCCACCGAGCACATCCGCTACGTGCGGGGTCAGCCACCAGGCGTGGCCTGGTGTGGTCGGACCTGACGGCGTCTTGTACTTTCCGTTGGATCTTTGCGGGAATCTCGCAGTAGCGATCAGTAGCGACGAAGGCGCTACTTGGCGTCGTCTGCCCATAGCCGCGACGGACATCCAAGACCTGTACGTCACGTCGCTCGCGCCCGACGCGTCGGGCAATGTCTACATCGCATGGGTTGCCGGAAGTGGGCACGGGCCTGGTGTCGAGGGAAGCGGCCTTCCGTACTTGGTGGTATCTCGAGACCACGGCCGTATGTGGAGCAAGCCCATGATGGTCGCGGCGAAGGGAGTGCAGCAGGTCCTTCACGTCGCCATCACGGCAACCCGTCGCGGCCATGTCGCTCTCGCCTATCTCGGGAGCACCGATGGTGGCGCGACCTTCAGCGGCTACATCACCGAGTTCGGCGATGCACTTACCCGTAGGCCCGTGTACTGGAGCGCGATCGTCAACAACCCCTCCCAGCCACTTATGTCCGGGTCTCGTCTGCAGACCTTTGGCGATCGCCTCTTCTTCATAAGCGCGGCGTTCGGGCCCAACGGAACGCCCTGGGCAGCTCTTCAGTGCGCGTACGAGAGCCTTTGTCCGAACGAGCGCGTCGGAGTCGTGGCGCGGCTCGCCGCGTCTTGACGGGGAATATCGGGTCCGCCCGGCTCTCGTGGTTGATTGCCGCCCTATGCCGGCTTCTTGGCGCGGACGAAGGCGCTCATGACCTTGTCGGCGACCAAGCCCGCGATCCGATCAGCCTCGAGGCCCTCGTCGGCCAGGAACGCGTGCGCCTCGTCGCGGGTGAAGACACGGGTGGGCTGCACGTCGATGTCGGTGAAACCGGCCGCGGCAAGCTTGGAACGGTACTCGGTCTCCTCCATTGCTCCGGCAACGCATCCTGCCCACAGCTCCGCGTCGGCGCGCAGCTCGGCGGGGATCGACCCGCGCACGACGAGGTCGGAGACGGCGAAGCGACCTCCGGGGCGAAGCACCCTGTATGCCTCGTGCAGGACCCGGTCTTTGTCGGCAGAGAGGTTGATGACGCAGTTGGAGATGACGACGTCGACGGCCCCTTCGGGTAGCGGGATGTCCTCGATCTCACCGCGCAGGAATTCCACGTTGGTCAGACCCGACTGCCGTTTGTTCTGTTCGGCCAGCGCGAGCATCTCGTCGGTCATGTCCAGACCGATCGCCTTGCCCGTCGGGCCCACCCTGCGCGCGGACAACAACACGTCGATGCCGCCCCCCGCTCCGAGATCGAGCACGACCTCTCCCGTCCTGAGCTCGGCGAGCAGGGTGGGATTGCCGCACCCGAGGGATGCCTGCAAGGCCTCCTTCGGGACGGCGGCCGCCTCGGCGTCGTCGTACAGGTTGCCGCAGACGGCGTCGTTGGGCGCCCCGCAGCAGCTCTCCGGTGCCATCAGGACGCGACGGGCCGCCCGCCCGTACCTGTTCTTCACGATCTCCTTCACGTCAAGGTCGGTATGGTCGGTCATGGTTCTCGTCCTTTCGGTGTCTTGACGATCGAGGCCGGTGAGCCGGCGGGGCTGCAACAGGGTTCCAAGATGAGCTCTCGAGCGTCGATCACCGCGTTGCGCGTGCAACACTCGGAGAAGAAGAAGCCGAGCAGGTCGCGAATCACCGGGGCGTTGGCGCGGTAGCGCAGGAACGTGCCGTGGCGCTCTACGGTCACGACCTCTTCGTTCTTGAGCTTGTCCAGGTGGTGCGACAAGGTCGACGGCGAGATCCCGAGCTCGCGCTGGATCTCGCCGACCACCATGCCCTCGGGGTGGGCGCTCAGCAACAGTCGCACGATGCGAAGCCGCGACTGTGTGGCCATCGCGGCGAGGATGTCGGCGAGCTTCGCTACCGATTGTTCCTGCTCCTGGAGATGCTGACCTGGGGCCATATTTCGATTATAGTAGAAATATCGAAAGATAGCAGCCTCTTCCCCTCTGCCGGCTGACGTCCTGTCGGCCGACGTCGCCGGGGACGGCAACTGTCGGTTAGAGGAGCTTCACAAGCTCAGGGGCGCGATGGGCCGGGCCATGATCGACATGTCGTTCCAGTCCGCTCCCGCAACGTCTGTGTACAGCTCGACCTCGTTCCCGTCGGGATCGAGCGCGTAGAGGCTGTGGGTGAACCCGTGGTCAGCGGTGCCCACGATCTTCGTCCCCGCCTCTTTCAGTCGGGAGAGGACCTCGCGAAGCTCGTCGTCGCTGTCGCCCACCTTCAGGCCGAAGTGGTACATACCCACCCGCCGGCCCTCGGGGATCGGTTCGGCATCTTCGCCCACCTCGATCAGCAAAAGCTCGTGATGGGTTCGGCCCGCGGAGAACGCGACGGCCCGAAAGGGCGCATCTGAGCCTCCGAACACCTGGGGAAAGCTCAGGACCTCTCTGTAGAAGGACGCCGATCGTTCGAGATCGCGCACGTAGAGGACGACGTGCCCCAGCTCCTTCACACTCATGGTGTTCGAGCCTATCTTTCGTTTCGTCGCCAGAGGCCGGGTCTTACATGGGCCTGCCATCATGAGGAAGATGCGTTCGGGCACGACCGGTCCGGTCATGGGTCGCACGGGACACCCGACGGCACGCGCCCTCGTGGCGCCCTCGGACCGACTCGAGGCCGTCGCGTATGGGATCGAGCACGTGGTCGAATCAGCGTGCGGGCTCTCCGGGGCATGCCTTGCACCGAAGCCGTCGGGTTCCGATGTCTGCGGCATCTGCTGCGGACCTCTCGATGGGCCTTTCGAGGTTTGTCGGAGCTGTCGCCAGATCGAGCGAGGGCTTCGCAGACGACTCCATCCGGTCACGCCGATCTCGTTGACGACGCGCGACACCGGTTTCTACGCGGCGCTCAAGCAGTACAAGGGGCAGCCCAATTTCATCTCCCGGCGCCAGCAGCTCCAGTTGGCCGACCTGCTGGGCACGTTCCTCGAACGCCATGGCGACTGCGTAGCTCCCGACGGGTACGACGTGGTCGTGGTGGTCCCGTCGCTGCAGGTCCAGGCGGAGCATCACCCGCTCGCGAGCATTCTGCGCATGCTCCCGTTGGTCGGGAACGCCGTGGTCGACGCCCCGTGCAGAGGGCCTGCAAGGATCGAGCGCAACGTTCCTGCCTGTGACGCCTACGGGTGTCAGCGCGAGCTGGTGGAGAACCGTCGGGTCCTCTTGGTGGACGACACCTACACCACAGGAGCACATCTGCACTCGGCCGCTGCCGCACTCGAGGACGCGGGGACGCGCGCGGTCCGACTGCTTGTCGTGGGGCGCCACCAGAGCTGGGGGTGGGAGCCTGCTCGGCGTCTGCTCGAGTGGTCGACTCTTTCGGAGAACCACTGGTCGCCACAGTGCTGCGTGCGCTGTCGAGGTGTTCGTTGAGCCGCTGTGGAGGATGCTCTGTATGATCACTTGCTCGCATATGGTCCGTGCACAGGCAGAGCCCCTGGGCGGGCTGCATCGAGACCCGCCAGGCCCTACAGGCACCCAGATCTCTGCGGCCAAGCCGGAGAAGGGCTGGCCTCGACCACAAGGGAGGTTTCATGACGATCGCTGTCGGTGACCGCTTGCCGGATATCGAGGTTCAGACGATGGGCCGGGAGGGTCCCCGGACTGTGCGCACGGGCGAGGTGCTCGGGAAGGGCAAGGTGGCGCTCTTTGCAGTGCCGGGTGCCTTTACCCCGACATGCTCGGACCATCACCTGCCGGGTTTCGTGGTCAGGGCCGCTGATTTCCATGCCAAGGGGGTGGACAGGATCGCGTGTCTGTCGGTCAACGACGCATACGTGATGGGTGCGTGGGCCCGGGAGCGCAAGGTCGGCGACTCCGTGCTCATGCTCGCTGACGGGAACGGCGACTTCACGCGGGCGATGGGACTGGAGATGGACGGAAGCGGTATCGGCCTCGGCACTCGCTCGCAGCGCTACGCGGTGATATTCGAGGACGGAGTGGTGACGGCGCTGTTCGTGGAGCCGGGACCTGGCCTGAACGTCAGCTCGGCCGCGTCCGTGATGGCGGCCCTCTGACCGAGAGCGAGGGGCGCGGGTGAGTCCCACGAGCTCGGAGGATCTCGACGCGAAGTCCGCAAGCTCGGGAAGATGCAGGACCGGCTAGCCGCGCAGGACCGCTTCGACCAGAGCGGGGCCGGGCTCGGCGAGAGCCCGCTCGAGCTGCGCGGTGAGCTCCTGCGCGTCGGTGGCCCGGGTGGCGGGCACACCCATGCCCCGGGCCAGTGCCACGAAGTCGAGGTCGGGACTGTTCAACTCCAGCATTTCCTTGGCCTTGGGTCCGGCGGTGCCCGCGCCGACCCGGCTGAGCTCCCACTCCAAGATCGCGTAGGAGCCGTTGTTGAACACCACTGTGGTCACGTCCAGACCCTCGCGCGCTTGTGTCCACAGCGCCTGAAACGTGTACATGGCGCTGCCGTCGGCCTCGAGGCTGAGCACCTTGCGGTCGGGGCAGGCGATCGCGGCTCCGGTGGCGACCGGGATGCCCTGTCCTATCGCGCCCCCCGTGAGACACAGCCAGTCGTGTCTTGGCGCTGCGGCGGTCGCCGAGGGGAGGAACACTCCGCAGGTGTTCGCCTCGTCCGAGACGATCGCTCCCTCCGGTAGCAGAGCACCGATCGCTGCAGCGGCTGTCTCGGTGTTGAGCGCGCCGCTCGGTCGCTCGGGACGCTGTGCCGCCTGCATGTTCTCCCCGCCAGAGCCCCCGGCGGCGTCTGTCACGCCAAAGCCGCCACCGCGTGCGGTCGCGCCGAGCGCCTCTGCCAGCGCCTCGAGCGCGCCGGATGCGTCGTCGGAGGCCCCGGCGAGCACGTGGAGCTCGCAGCCGTCGGGTACGAGGTACCCGGGAAGGTTCGGGTAGGCGAAGAACGACACGGGAGCCGCGGCGTCGACGAGCACCAGGTGCCGCAGCCCCTGGAGCTGGCCGATCGCGAGCTCGGCCAGGTAGCCGAGCCTCTCGACAGACGGAAGCCCGGCGCCGCGCTCCAAGTTGGACGGAAACGTCTCGCAAAGCAACTTTGCCCCGGTGACCTGGCTGACGCGCCTCGCCGCAACCAGCCCTTTTTCGCGCACGGCGGTCCCCCCCAAGAGCAGTGCTGCTGGCGCCTCGGATCGAAGGGCCTTGGCCGTCGCCTCCACGGCGTTCGAGGTCACGACCTCGCGCGCTCGTGGTGCCACCGGCGGAGCAGGGGCCCCGACCTCGGTCCAAGACAAGTCGGCAGGCGCGACGAGCGTTGCCACCCCACCTGGGGGTCCGTAGGCGGCGGCAACCGCTTGGGCGGCGTCGGCTGCCAATGCCTCTGCTGACGTGGACTTGCGGAACCAGGCCGACACGGGCCGCGCCAGGCTCTCGATGTCCGATGCGAGGAGGGGATCGAAGGGTAGGTGGGTGGTGGCATGGTCGCCCACGATGTTCACGACCGGCGTGTGGGCTCGCCGTGCGTTGTGAAGGTTGGCGATCCCGTTGCCGAGACCTGGGCCCAGGTGCAACAAGGTGACGGCCGGGTGACCCGCGAGACGGCCGTACCCGTCCGCCGCCCCGGTGACGGCCCCTTCGAACAGCCCGAGCACCGCTCGCATCTCGGGCACTTCGTCGAGGGCGGCGACGAAGTGCATCTCGGAGGTGCCGGGGTTCGTGAAGCACACCTCTACGCCGGAGGCGACGAGGGTTTCGATGACCGCCCGAGCGCCGTTCATCGCGATCGATCGAGGACGTCGTTCACGAGCATGTCGTTCGGAGGCCGTTCATCTTGCTTTGTCGAAGATGACGCCCGGACCGAGGATGCCGTTCGGGTCGAAAGCCTGTTTGATCCGCCTCATGAGGGAGAGTTTCACTGGGTCCTCGAGCTCACTGAAGTACCGCTTTTTCTCCGTGCCGATGCCGTGCTCGGCTGAGATCGCCCCTCCGAGCTCGATCCCGGCACTGAACAACGCCCGCAACAGAGTGCTTCGACGTTCGTCATCGGGTTCGAACACCGACAGGTGGACGTTGCCGTCTCCGACGTGCCCACAGCCGTTCACGAGCGCGCCGTGCTCCTGGGCGATGGTTCCCACCTTGGCCATGTAAGCAGGTACGGCCGCGCGCGGCACCACCACGTCGACGATGTCGTTCGCCCCGAGGGCCCTGGCGACGAAGAACGCTTTCTCACGCGCCTCGATCAACTGGGCGGCAGCCTGCGGGGGCAGCACGTAGACCTCCATCGCCCCTAACTCCACGAGCAGCTCACCGAGGGCGGCTACGTCCTCGTCCAGACGCGTGGTGTGCGCGTTCTCCAGTACGACGACCAGGTAGGCGAGGGCTGCCTCTTGGGTGACCTTCGGGATCCCGAGATCCAGCCCGACGTTGGCCGTTATCGCCGCCATCGTGAGCGTGTCCACGTACTCGAGGATGAGCGGGGCGCTGCCGCCCCCGATTATGCGCGGTACCGCGGCGGTCACCGAGTCAAGCGTGCCGAAAGGAGCCAGGACCGTGGCAGCGTGGGACAAGCGGGGATGCAGCTTCAGGGTCACCTCGGTCACCAGGGCCAGCGTGCCTTCTGAGCCCACAATCAGTTGTGTCAGGTCGTAGCCGGTCGACGTCTTCACGAACTTTCCTCCGGTGCGGATCACCTCGCCGGTGGCGAGCACCGCCTCCAGACCGAGGACCTGGTGCCGGGTGACGCCGTACTTGACGGCGCGCATGCCTCCGGCGTTTGTGGCGACATTTCCGCCCAGCGAGGCCGAGATCTCACCGGGGAAGACCTGGTACACGAGACCCAGCCTGGCGGTGGCCTCGTCGAGCTCCTCGAGCGTCACGCCCGGCTGTACCACGGCTATGTGGTTGACGGTGTCGATCTCGAGCACGCTGTCCATGAGCTCGAAGGAGATGAGCACACCGTCGGGCGATCCGATCGCCGCCCCCGACAGCCCGGTGCCGCTGCCGCGGGCAGTGACCGGGAACTTGTGCTTGTTCGCAAGAGACAAGATCGCGGAGACCTCTTCGGTGCACCGGGGTCGTACAAGGGCCAACGGTTTGCGCGCGGTGGCGGTGAGCGATTCGTCGTGACCGTAGTCGTCAGGGACGGCGTCCCCGGAGAGAACACTGTCTTCTCCCACGATGTCGGCGAGCAGCTCGACAAGGCTCGTCGCGTTGTCTGTCATCGCAGCACGACCACGCAGGAGCGCACTGCATGGTCGTGCCACGCCTGGCGCCGGGGGTCCCACAACGGTGACAGAGCGTTGACGAGGAAGAGAACCGCGAAGCCGAGATACGTGGCGAAGAAGATGAAGCGGCGGGCGAGCGCTCTTCCGGCGCCTATCGGGCCTCCGTTCGTGACGTCGCACACCGAGATGTTGAGCGCGAGCTTCCCGAGCGTTTGGCCGCGCCTGCTCCCATCGAGAAACGAGAAGTAGCCGAGTGCCACTATGAAGCCGAGACCGACGCCCACCCATGTCCCCGTCGTCAATGAGACGGTGGTCCCGGTGCTGGTGTTCGTGGTGTTCGCAGTAAGGGAGAGGATGATCACCCCAGGGACAGCGAGGACCACGGCGTCAATCAGGTACGCCAGGAAACGTTGCCACCATTCGGCCATCGGGCGTCCGAGAACGTCAACGCGCCCGGGCCGGACGGTGTAGGCGTGGGAGGGGGGCGTGTAGCCGGGAGGACCGTAGCCGGGCGGACCGTAGCCAGGAGGTGAGTTGTCCGAGAGGACGTATCCGGGAGGTGCGGAACCCGGCGGCGGATATCCGGATGGCAGGTACCCAGGTGGTGGGTATGCAGGTGGAAGATACCCCGGGTGCGGCTCGCTCATAGGCGGTTGGCCCTGAGGCGGGTAGGCGCCAGGCGGGTAGGCGCCAGGCGGGACGAGAGTGTCCGGCGGGGCGGTGGGCCCCTTTGGTTTGGGCTGTTTGATCAGAGGCGGCGAACGCTCCGGTTCCGTGGGCGCCCGTTCAACGGACGTGGCAGCGTCATCGGGCATTCTTGCCTGCTTCCCCCGCGTGTTCTCCCGCTTCGTACTGGTGCGTGGCCACGCTAGCTGCCGAAGCACTCGTACAGGAACGGGCTTGCGTTCGATGCACCGTTGATGGCTCCTCGCATCTGTACCGGGCGTGGGGGAGGATCTAGCCCGATGAACTGGGTCGACTACCTGCTGCTCGCCTTGGTGGCGTTTTCGGCGGTGCAAGGGTTGCGCCTCGGGGCCGCGATGCAGGTGCTGGCGTATGGAGGGTTCTGGTTGGGGCTCTTCCTGGGCGCTCTCATAACCCCTCACCTGGCCGGGCTGGTCCACACCGTCACCGCCAAGACACTGGTCGCGGCCGTGGTGGTCTTGGGCATGGCGGGCGCCTTGGGTGGGGTGGGCAGGCTTGTCGGAGCGCGCTCGACCACCGCATTGCAACGGCTCCATCTCGGACGGATCGACTCGGTGGTGGGGGTGGCTGTGGCCGTCTTCGCCACCTTGGTAGCCACTTGGCTGGTGGCAAGCGTCCTCGTGAACAGCCGCTTCATGTCGCTCGACACGGCTCTGCACGACTCACGGATCGTGCGCGCCATGAACGGCGTGCTGCCCCCTGTGCCGTCGGTGTTCAGTCGTATCGAGTCCTTCCTGGCGGCCGAGGGGTTTCCGGTGGTGTTCGCCGGCCTTCCACCACAGTTGGCGACCCCGGTGACGCCGCCTAGCGACGCAGCGGTCGCAGCAGCTGTCGCCGCCGCGGAGCGTTCCACCGTGCAGGTGGAGGGGGCGGGCTGCGGAGTCGTTCAGGAGGGTTCCGGTTTTGTCGTGGCGCCCGGGTTGGTGGTCACGAACGCCCACGTGGTCGCGGGCATCGCGAAGCCGTTCGTCATCGACTCGGCAGGTCGGTATGACGCGACAGCGGTGTTGTTCGATCCTGAGCTCGACATTGCCGTGCTGCGGGTGCCGGTAGGCGACAGGTCGTTGTCGCTCGTCTCCGGTTCGTTGCCAATTCGTCCCGGCGCTACCGCGGTTGTTCTCGGGTATCCCGAGGGTGGTCCTTTCGCCTATGACCCGGCGGGAGTGGCTGCCGCTTTTTCGGCGACGGGGCTCGACATCTACGGCAAGGCCACGACCCAGCGCAAGGTCTACGAGATTGACGGGCGCGTTCGCCCTGGCAATTCCGGCGGGCCCCTGGTGGCCTCGGGAGACGCGGCACAAGGGATTCCCGACGGCACGGTGATCGGGGTCGTGTTCGCACGCTCCACCACCAACTCAGGTATCGGTTACGCGCTGGCCATGCGCGCCGTGGAGAAAGACATAGCGGCTGCCAGATCCGCGATCGTCGCGGTCAGCACCGGGGCGTGCACTTCGGGCTGATTGTCGGGTCCAGTTCGAGCTCACACTCAGCTCCATACGGGAGCCTGCGCTAGATGGACCGGGGGGGGAAGGCGGATCACCACCCCTGTGGCCACTGATCGAAGATGGCCAGAGAATGACCCGGGACGAACAGTGGGCCGGTAAGAATGGAGACGTGGTGTCGCTCATCGAGGACTACGGGATCATCGGCGACACCCATACCGCGGCGCTGGTCGGGCGCGACGGCTCGATCGACTGGCTCTGTCTGCCGCGCTTCGATTCTGCCGCGTGTTTCGCCAAGCTGCTCGGTGACGAGCGCCACGGTTTCTGGCGCATCGCTCCCGCCCCGGTGGCGGGGGAGGTAAGAGAGACCGGGCGCCGCTACCGCCAGGACACCCTCGTGCTCGAAACGGAGTTCGAGACCGCCGGAGGGGCGGTGAGGCTCGTCGACTACATGCCGGTGCGCGAGGACAACCCTCGGGTCGTGCGGATGGTCGAAGGGTTGCGCGGCAGCGTGGACATGCGCATGGACCTCGTCCTGCGCTTCGACTACGGGTCGGTCGTGCCCTGGGTCCGACGCGTCGGCAGGCTTCTGTCTGCGATAGCCGGGCCGGACGCGCTGGGCCTGTGGACGTCGGTGGACATGAGGGGCGAGGACATGACGACCGTCGCGGAGTTCACCATCGCTCAGGGCGGGAGCGAGACCTTCGAGCTCACCTGGTTCCCTTCACACAAAGAGGCGCCCCACCCCGCCAACCCTGTGTTCGCGATGGAGGAAACGGAGACGTGGTGGCGCGCCTGGGCCTCGTCGTGCACGTTCGAAGGCGAGTGGCGCGACGCTGTGGTGCGTTCGCTCATCACCTTGAAGGCGCTGACTTACAACCCGACCGGGGGGATCGTGGCGGCGGCGACCACCTCGCTTCCCGAGGCGCTCGGGGGTGAGCGAAATTGGGACTATCGGTACTGTTGGCTGCGCGACGCAACGCTCACGCTCGAAGCCCTTATGCGCGGGGGCTACCACGAGGAAGCGATGGCCTGGCGCAACTGGCTCTTGCGTGCCGCAGCGGGTGAACCGTCGGACCTGCAGATCATGTACGGTCCTGCCGGCGAGCGGCGGCTCGATGAGTGGGAGGTGGCGTGGCTCCCTGGCTATGAGGGCTCGACTCCGGTGCGCGTTGGCAATGCCGCGGCGGACCAGTACCAGCTCGACGTGTATGGCGAGGTGATGTCGGCGCTCTACGAGGCGTCGCGCGTGGGCGAGACCCCGGATGAGACCGCGTGGGAACTGCAGCTCTCGCTGATGAAGTTCCTCGAGAAGTCTTGGACCGAGCCAGACGACGGTATATGGGAGGTGCGTGGGCCACGGCGCCATTTCACCCACTCGAAGGTCATGGCCTGGGTCGCGGTCGACCGCGCCGTGCGAATGGTGGAGGAGTGCGAGTACGAAGGACCCGCAGATCGCTGGCGAGCGCTGCGCGACGAGATACACGAGGAGGTCTGCGCGAAGGGCTACAACACGGATGTCGGGGCGTTCACCCAGTACTACGGCTGCGAAGCTCTCGATGCGAGCCTGCTCATGATCCCGCTGGTGGGCTTCCTGCCGGCGACCGACGAGCGGGTACGGTCGACGATCGAGACCATCGAGCGCGATCTGACAGAGGACGGTTTCGTCCTCCGCTACCGCGCCGCTGAGGCACACGACGTGGACGGCCTCGACGGTCGCGAAGGGGCGTTCCTCGCCTGCTCGTTCTGGATGGCCGACTGCCTGTACTTGATCGGACGACACGAAGACGCGCGCAACCTGTTCGAGCGCCTCCTCGACCTCCGAAACGACCTCGGGTTGCTGGCTGAGGAGTACGACCCGAGGGCCCGTCGGCAGGTAGGCAATTTCCCTCAGGCGTTCTCGCACGTGTCGTTGGTGAACGCTGCCTTCAACCTCTCCGGACATCCGTCGATGGCTGCGATGGACGACAAACGGCGAACCGAGGTGGCGCGCTTGATGCGTCTTGCCATGTGGAAGAGACAGTGGCGTTCGAGCCCGCGTACTCGCCATCGGGCGCGCAAGCGTCTGGGCAAGGCGAGTTCGTGAAGGCACTCACCGTGGTGCCGGGACAGGCCGGTTCAGCGCGGCTCGACGACATCGAAGAGCCCTCCGACACCGATGGTCCGGTGCTCGTCGAGACTCTGGCCGTCGGGGTGTGCGGCACCGACGTCGAGATCAGCTCCGGCGCTTATGGGTGGGCACCTGAGGGGCGCGAGCGGCTTGTCATCGGCCACGAGTCGCTCGGGCGGGTCCTCGAAACTCCGGGCAGAGCGCAGCTTTCTGCCGGGGACCTGGTTGTCGGTATTGTTCGGCGCCCCGACCCGGTGCCCTGTGCCAGCTGCGCCGCCGGGGAGTGGGACTTCTGTCGCAACGGGAGGTACACCAAGCGCGGGATAAAAGAGCGCGACAGCTACTGCTCGGAGCGTTACCGGATCGAGCCTGACTACGTGGTCAAGATCGATCCCTCCTTGGGCCACCTCGGGGTGCTGCTCGAGCCGACGAGCGTGCTCGCCAAGGGGTGGGAGCAGGTCGAGCGCATTGGGGGCCGCGCCCACTGGGCTCCCCAGCGCGCCTTGGTGACCGGCGCGGGACCGATCGGACTTCTTGCCGCGTTGCTGGCGGTCCAGCGCGGGCTCGAGGTACACGTCTTGGACCAGGTGACGAGCGGGGCAAAGCCCGAGCTCGTCGAGGGCCTAGGTGCCACGTACCACACGGGCATGGTGGGGGACGCCTGTGACCAGCCCGACGTCGTGATGGAGTGCACCGGCGTGGGCAGCCTCGTGTTCGATGCCATGGAGCACATGGGCCCCGGCGGGGTTGTATGCCCCACGCGTTTGTCTTCGGGTGGGCGCAGCCTCGGGGTGGACGCGGGGATGCTGAACCGGTCGATGGCCCTGGAGAACGAGGCCGTGGTCGGCTCGGTTAACGCGAACCGCCGTCACTACCAGGCCGCCGCCGACGCGCTCGCCCGGGCGGACAAGAGATGGCTGGCGCGGATGATCAGCCGCGCCGTCCCGCTGGATCAATTCGAGGACGCCCTTGAGCGCAAGCCCGACGACATCAAGGTGGTCATCGAGGTCGGCACATGAGGTTGTCACCGTGGCGCTGACCAAGCAGATCGCTCCGGGAGTGCTGGAGATCGACACCTTGCTCGGCGGATGGGAGCGGGTGACGGCGGGTTACCTGCTCGACGGGCCTGCTCCGCTTCTCATCGAAACGGGAAGCCAGAGCTCGGTTCCCGTGCTTCTCGATGCGTTGCACTCGATCGGGGTCGGCCCGAGCGAGCTCGCAGGGGTTGCAGTGACCCACATCCACCTGGACCACGCCGGTGGGGTGGGAGACGTGGCGCGGGCTTTTCCCTCCGCGACCGTTTACGTACACCAGAAAGGGGCTCGCCACCTGGTCGACCCGACGCGCCTCGTCGATTCGGCCGCGCGTGTCTACGGCGGGCTGCTCGACTCGCTCTACGGCCGCCTCGCGCCCACTCCTGCGCAGAGGCTGCACGTGCTCGCCGACTGTGAGGAGCTTCGCCTGGGGCCAGGGCGCGTGCTTACTACGGTGGATTCCCCGGGACACGCCAAACATCACTTGGCGCTGCACGACTCGGTGAGCGGGATTCTCTTTGCCGGCGACGCCGTAGGGGTGCGCCTGCCCGACGCCGGCGTGCTGCGTCCGGCCACGCCACCACCCGACTTCGACTTCGAGCAAGCCATCGCATCACTTCATCGCTTCGCCGAGCGTCGTCCGGAAGGCCTCGCCCTCGCCCACTACGGGCTTGTGGGTGAAGACCCCTCGGATGTGCTAGCCGAGGCCGAGGAGACCTTGCGCCAGTGGGCCGCGGTCGCGGAGAAGGCGTGGCACCAGGGAGCCGACATCGCCGCCGCCCTCGAGCGGGAGTTCTCGACTGTTGTCGGGGAAGTGGACCCTGCCCAGCGCGAGAAGCTCGAGATGCTGAACGGCGTGCACTCGAACGCTGCCGGTTTGCGGCACTGGTTCGAGACACGAGCAGGCGCGTCCGCCAACGCGCGAGAGGCGGGCAAGTCATGACGGCGTGCGCGTCCAGGCGCGTTTTGAGGCCACTACTCGCTTTGAGCGCTATTGCGCTGGTCGGCTCGGCCTGCAGCAGCCTTACGAGCGCTCCGACCACCAGCGCCGCTCACGGGCCTGTGGGTGCAGTGGTGAAGCTCAGGTTCGTGGCCTTCGAGCCTCAGAGGGTGACGGTTCACGTTGGTCAAGCCGTCGAGTGGAGATGGGAGGACGCGCCCGTCGCGCACAACGTGACATTCGCGAGCTTCCACAGTCCCACGCAGACTACGGGGACGTTCTTCCACACCTTCACACGTCCGGGGACCTATCCCTACCGCTGCACGGTTCACCCGGACATGACGGCGACCGTGGTCGTGGTCGCCTAGGTCGGGCAGGAGCGTAGGTTCCTACGGGCTCGGCCGCATTGGCCTTGTGGGATAGCCAAGGGACAGGTGCGTACGCCTCGTTCGTCCGTTTGACGACGGGCTCACCCAGTCGTGGTTGCTGGGTAACGTGCCTTGGAGAGGCGAGAAGGATGGGCGCGATGTCGGTGAGAGGCACCCGCGGGAGCGGTCCGTCGCTGCAGGCGAGCGCGGCCATGGAACGGCTCCTCGGGGCCGGATCGAACGTGCCTGTCACGCCACCGGGCGGTCGGCGCGCGGACGTCGTCACCGAGGGTGGATCGCACCCACCCCGAGGGTGCTGACGTGCTTAGGTGCTGGGCCCGATGCCGGGCTCGACCGGTGGGGATGCAGCTGTTGAGACCTGCGCGTAACTGAGCTTTGAGGACCTTACCCGTCGCGTTCTTCGGCAGCTCGTCGGTGATCTCGATGCTCCTGGGCACCTTGTAGTCAGCCATGCGTGTAGCGCAATGCTCGCGCAGCTGGTCCGCGGTGGTCGGTGTACCTGGTGCGAGCACCACCACGGCGGCCAAGTCCTCGCCCAGCACCTCGTGAGGGATGCCGACCACGGCCGCCTCCAACACACCGGGGTGCTCGCAGAGCACCGCTTCTATGTCCGCTGCATGGACGTTGTTTCCTCCCCGGATTATCACGTCCTTCTTTCGGCCCACGATGTACAGGTACCCGTCGCCATCCAGACAGGCGAGATCACCGGTGCGGAGCCAGCCGTCGTTCCAGGTGCTGGCCGTCGCCTCAGGGTCGCGGTAGTACTCGCGATGGCGTCCGGGCAAGCGCAGAAGAGCCTCACCGACCTCGCCAGGGGGTAGGTCCCGCCCGCCTTCGTCCACGATGCGTACCTCGAGCGGGGCCATGGGCTTACCCACCGAACCGATGTGCTCGAGCGACTCCCCCTTCCCCATGGCGCAGAAGGCCTGCCCGGCCTCGGTCATCCCGTAGCTGTTCGACACGGCGGCCTCGGGCATGCGCTCTTGGAGTGCCCGCAATGTGGACGGGGCGAGGGGCGCGCTGCCGACAGCGCATATGAGCACCGACGACAGCTCGGCACCTGCGAAACGTGGATGTGCCACGATCAGCTGGGCCATTGAAGGCACCAGGAACACGAGCTGCGGACGCAGTTCCTCCACCACGTCCAATCAGCGTCCGGCGTCGAAGCGAGGCTGGTACACGCCACAGAGCCCGAGCTGCATAGGGGTGTACACGAAGCCGAGGCCCGCAAAGGTGAACAGTGGACTGGCGTGCAGCCAGCAATGTCCGGAGTAGCTGGGCCTGGGCTCTCCTGGGATGAGCACGGCGGTGCGATGCCGGACCGCCACACCCTTCGGGGTCCCGGTGGTTCCCGAGGTGTAGAGGATGTCCGCAAGGTCCTCGCCGGTCACCGGTACCTGGAAAGTGCTCGTGTCGGCCTCGGCACTGCCGTCGTCGCCGACAGCCGCCTCGCCCCATGACCAGCGCGGGCATGTGGTTTGGCTCGGTTCGGGTGCTACCACCACGTGGCGGGCGCTGGCCAAGTCCACCGTCACCTGGTGGGCAAGAGAGGAGAGCTCGGAGTCGGTGAGTATCGCCTTGACCTCGGCGTGTTCGAGGAGACGCTCGAGCTCGGCGTCGGGCAGGCGGGTGCTGGTAAGAATCGCGACCGCTCCCGCCTTGTGGACGGCGGCGTATCCCACCATGAAGCGCAGCGCCTCTTCGGCCCGCAGGTAGAGCGCCACCCGGTCACCCTTCTCCACCCCCATGCAGATGAGAGAGCGTGCCAGGCGCTTCGACTCCGCCTCCCACTGGGCGAAGGTCATCTCGCACCCGTCGACGATGCGGTAGGCGACCTTGTCGGAGAAGGCAGTGGATTGGGCACGCAGGTGGTCGGTGAACAGCGTGGTCACGGTCCACCGTCCGAGCCTGTCCGCACACCCACTGTCTTTGTGCCGGTCGAGGCCGAGGCAGTTGCCGCCTCCTCGTCGCCACTCGTGCTGGTGGGGCGCCGGCCGAGCCGGGCAGGCCACCAGTTCCAGCGGCCGAGAATAGCGACGGTCGATGGCACGAGCAGCGTGCG
The DNA here is from genome assembly GCA_003139255.1 of Acidimicrobiaceae bacterium. Lineage (GTDB taxonomy): Bacteria > Actinomycetota > Acidimicrobiia > Acidimicrobiales > UBA8190 > Bog-564. The sequence continues at coordinate 18,127 of PLIG01000161.1, forward strand.
TACGAGGAAGGTGTCCATCAGGATCCCGATTGCCAGCCCGAAGCCGATGTCACGGATCTGGCTCCCACTTGGCCCGCTGCCTCCGATGATCCCGAACACAGCGAAGGTCCCGGCGAGGACGATGCCTGCCGAGGTGACCGTCGGACCGGTCCGGCCGATCGCCCGGACGACGGCCTCTCGAAGCTGACGGTTGTGGGCTTCTTCGCGAACGCGCGTCATCACGAGAATGTTGTAGTCCTCGCCGAGGGCGAGCAGGAAGATGAACATCAAGAAGGGGAGGATGAACGTGAGCCCGTCGCTACCGCCTATGTCGATGAACACGAGGGTCGACACACCGAGCGCCGCGAAGTACGAGAGGGCAACGCTCACGATCAGATACAGGGGCGCCACGGCGCTGCGCAGCACCAGGGCCAAGAGGATCCCGATGGCGATGATCGCCAGAGGTATGACGCGAAAGAGATCGCGGTTCGAGGTGCTGCTCACGTCGTAGAGAGCGGCTGCTTCGCCAGCGACGCCACTGGCGATCGCACCGGAGCGAGCCGCGGCGACCGAGACGACCTTGCGGATCTTCGGCGTCACGTCGAGCGCGGGAGTCGATTGCTGGGCACCGGCGCGAAACGCCGCTTCGAATTGCACCGTCGTGCCGTCCGCGCTGACGAACTCGGTCGTCGCCCGGTACGCGTTGTAATCGAGGGCGGTGACTTGCGAACCCGGCGGCTGATTCTGCGGCAGGGTCGAGGGCGCGCCGAACCGAGCATGCAGCTCGGCGAAGGTCGTGGGCGACAGGGTGGTCCCGTTCGGGTCGAGCGGGCCCGAGAGGGACGTGAATTGCCCCGAGGACTCGAGCGCCTGCTGTGCGACTTCGAGACGCGAGGGATCGTTCCAGACAGGGCCTGCGTAACGAAGCACCAAGTTCGCCGGGTTCGCACCCGACTGCGGGAAATGCTTGGCCAGCATGGTGTTGCCCTTCGCAGCATCGGAGCCCGCCGGGGCTCCGAGCGCCCCTCCGAAGCCCCCTGAGTGATAACCGGCAACCGCTCCCGCCAGGCCGCCGAAGACAAGTACCCCTAGTACGAGTGTTTCCACCGGCCTTGACACCAATCGGCCTGCGACTCGGCCCCACCATCCCTCTCGCTCGCCTCCGTCCACGGCCACGATCCGCCACGGCCAGAAGACGGCATTGCCGAGGATCGCCAGCAGCGCGGGGAGCAGCGTGAGCCCGGCGATGAGCATCACGGCTATGCCGAGCGCGAGCGGAAGACCTAGATCGTGGTAGATGCCAAAACTCGCTAGCAGGAGGCTCAACAGCGCGAAGATCACTGTCGCGGCCGATGCGCTGATCGACTCGCCGACGCGTGCGAGCGCCCTTATCACCGCACCCTTGGGGTCGAGCCCTGAGCGGATCTCCTCGCGCACCCTGAAGACCAGGAACAAGCCGTAGTCCGTCCCTGCCCCCAGCAGGAGCACGATGAGCAAAAGCTGGGTGATTTCGGAGATCTTGATGCCGTGAGCTCCGAGGCCGCCGATGAAGCGGTCCGACACCACCAATGCCACGCCTGCCGGCAGGAGGGTCACGATCGGCGCCAGGACCGAGCGGAAGATCAGGATCAGCAGCAAGATGATCAAGAGGAACGAGAACGACTGGACGCGGTTCCCCGTCTGGTTCGAGCTCGCTTGGTTGGCGACGTTGGTTGCCACGATGCCCGCGAGATGGAAGTGGAGGTCGGGCGGCGGCGAGAGCTTTCCGAAGGTCGCCTGCAGGTCGTCGAGAACCGGCTTCTGATCGGTCACGTCCGTCTGGTTCACACCGATCAGGACCAAGATGCGTGCCACTTTTCCGTCGGGAGACGTCCCGAGGAGTTGCGCGGCCTTTACCTTCGGCACCGCCGCCGCCAGTTGCGCCTCGTGGACCACTGCGGCGACGTCCGTGCCCGCGAGCGTGTCCTTCGAGCTTGAGGCGACGACGAAGACCTCGCTCGTGTGGCTCGAGCTGCCGAGGATTGGCGTCGCCAGTGTGGCGGCCTTCGCGCTAGGTGCGCTGGAGGGGAGGAACTGGCTGTTGTCGTTGTTCACCTCGCTCCCCAGGGAGGGGAGCGCCCGCGAGGAGACCACGATGACGACGATCCAGGCGAGGACGATGAGCCATCGGAAGCGCACCACGAGATGGCCAAGGCCTGTGTAGAAGCGCCTCATCACTACAGGTCTCTTCCGCACATTCTCTTGGACTCAGGCTCGGACCACCAAGGCCTTGGTGGGTCGGGCATATCAGGCAGGTCGGGCATATCAGGCAGGTCGGGCATATCAGGCAGGTCGGGCTGCTGGTAGTGCGTACGCCGCGATGACGGCGAAGTGGAGCGCGGCAGCCACGACAGTGCAGGCGTGGAACAGCTCGTGGTAGCCGAACACACCGGGTACGAGGTTCGGCTTTTGCAACGCGTAGACGACGGCCCCTGCGCTGTAGATCGCCCCACCGGCGATCAACAGGCCGAACCCCACGCCGCCGAGACCGTGGAGAAGCTGAGGCATGACTGCAAGCGCACACCAGCCGACCACCACGTAAGGCAGGGCGACCGCCCATTTAGGGGCGTCGAGCCAGACCTGGCGAAGAGTGATGCCGACCGCCGCACCTATCCATACCAGGCAGAGCACGAGGACTTGGGCCCATCCGCTGAGCGCGAGACCGGCCACGGCTGTATTGGTCCCGGCGATCGCCACGAAGATCGTGGTGTGGTCCGCCCGCCTCATTCGCCAACGTGCGGCGGGTGTCCAACTCACGCGGTGAAAGGCCGTGCTCACTCCGAAGAGGGCGACGATCGACGCGGCATAGACGGCCAGCGCCACCGAGGTCCACGATGTAGGGGCCTGTGCCGCCAGGACGGGCCCGGCGACGACGAACACGCAGAGCGCACCGAAGTGGATCCATCCCCGAAGAAGCGGCCGAGCCGCACCGAGGGTGTCTGAAGCGCCCGTGGGCTCGGGGTGCGCGGGTGACCGGTCATCGGTCTGTTCGCTCAGGACTCGGCTCGGTGTCATGGTCGTTCGGTGTGCGCGTGTGACCGGTCATGGGCCATTGCTCGGCCCGGTGTCATGGTCCCTCGTTGTTCACGGGAGTTTGGTCCGCGGCGATCGGTTTGCTCACGGCCCGGTGTCATGGTCGCTCGTGCGCGAGAGCCGACGGCAGCGTACCTCTGGAGCGGGCGCCCTTGGGCTCGGGGCCTAGCGCAGCGCCTGGTCCAGCCCGGCGCCTTTCTGACCTGCGACGTCGTCGGAGTCGGGCACGGGCCACGGGGCGGCGTCGGTGGTGCTCGATGCACTGGTCCTCGCGTCCGAGACAGTGCTGCTCACACCGTCCGAGGACGCGCCGCTCGTTGAGTCCGCGCCGTCCGAGGTCTGTTGGGCGAATTGGGTGCGATAGAGCTCGGCGTAGAGGCCGTCTGCCGCGAGAAGCTCGGTGTGGGTGCCCTCCTCGACGATCCGGCCGCCAGACACCGCGAGGATCTTGTCCGCCTCGCGCACCGTCGAGAGGCGGTGGGCGATCACGATCGAGGTGCGGCCGTCGAGGGCCATTTTGAGCGCTTGCTGTACCGCAGCCTCGGACTCGGAGTCAAGGTGCGCGGTGGCCTCGTCGAGCACGACGACGTCGGGTGCCTTGAGGAGCAGTCGAGCTATTGCGATCCGCTGTTTCTCGCCGCCCGAGAGGCGATATCCGCGGTCGCCCACCACGGTATCCAGTCCGTCGGGGAGCGACTCCAACAGAGGCAGGATCTGTGCCGCCCGCAGAGCCTCGGTGAGTTCCTCTTCGGTGGCATCTGGCTTGGCGTAGAGCAGGTTGTACCGGATCGACTCGTGGAAGAGGTGGGCGTCTTGGGTCACCATGCCGACGATGGAGTGGACGGACCCGAGCGTGGCGTCGCGAACGTCGACGCCGTTGATCCGGACCGCTCCTTCGCGCACATCGTAGAGGCGGGGCACCAGATGGCTGATGGTCGTCTTGCCTGCGCCCGAAGGGCCGACGAGCGCGACAAGTTGACCCGGCTCGGCGCGAAGCGAGACGTCGAAGAGGACCTGGTTGGAGGGTGACTGGTCGAGCACCGCCACCGACTCGAGGGAGGCGAGGGAGACCTCCTCGGCTGTCGGGTACCCGAAGTCGACGTGGTCGAGCTCGACGAGGGCGGGGCCGCGCTGGATCACCTGCGCGTCAGGTTTCTCGTCGATCATCGGAGGCAGGTCGAGCACCTCGAAGACCCTGTCGAAGGACACGAGCGCCGTCATCACGTCTACTTGCACGTTGGATAGCGCGGTAAGCGGCCCGTAGAGGCGGTTGAGGTAGGCCGTGAGCGCTACGACGGTGCCGATTGAGAGCGCGCCTCGTGCCGCGCTCACGCCACCCCACCCGTAGACGACGGCTGTGGCAAGCGATGCGGTGAGCAGGAGAGCGGCCATGAACACGCGTGCATAGATCGCCTGGGTGACGCCGATGTCGCGTACCCGGCCTGCTTTCTCCTCGAAGTCCCGGATCTCACGTGACCTGTGCCCGAAGAGCTTGACGAGCAGCGCCCCGGCCACGTTGAAGCGCTCCGTCATCGTGTTCGTCATCTGGGCGTTGAGCACGTAGCTCTCGCGGGTGAGCGCTGCGAGACGCCGTCCGACCCAACGTGCTGGCAGGAGGAACAGCGGTAACAGCGCCAGGGCCACCAGCGTGATCTGCCAGGAGAGGATGAACATCGCTCCGAGGGTTATACCGACGCCGATCACGTTGCTCACCACGGAACCGAACGTGTCGGTGAAGGCCTGTTGCGCGCCGAGCACGTCGTTATTCAGCCGCGAGACGAGGGCGCCAGTCTGCGTGCGGCTGAAGAAGGCGATCGGCATGCGCTGGACGTGCTCGAATACCTTTGCTCGCATGTCGAAGATGAGGCCCTCCCCGATACGGGCCGACACCCATCGCTGCCAGAGCGAGAGGCCCGCGTCGATCACGGCCAGCCCTCCGACGACCAGCGCCAGGACCACGATCACGCGGGTGGCGTGCTGGGCTGCCCCGTGATCCCTGATAGCGCTGACGACCGAGTTGATGATCCCGCGGTAGATGAGGGGATTGGCGGCGCCGATGACGGCGTCGACGATGATCAGCACGAGGAACACCCCGAGCATCGCCCGATAGGGCTTGGCGAAGCGTGCGATGCGCCGCACGATCCCCGGAGGGAGCTTCTGCTGGGTGACCGACTGGTCGCGGCGCAGCGAGCGCATGAGCCCCCAGCCGCCGCCGGTGGCTCCTCCCATCATGTGACCCAAACCCATGCCCATTTCCACACTCCGACGAGCCGCCGATTCTCTCGGCCTTCCCTATGTGCAGCGCCTCCCCAGGGGCCTCCTCGGAACTTGGCTTCAGTGAGAACCCGCGTTCTTTTCAGTGAGAACCGAAGTTCACATCAGGGAGGGCCCACTTTCATGGCACTTAGTGAGCGTAGCGAGCAGCCGCGAACTGTGGTTCTTGTCCGGTCAGAATGGCTCCGGAAGGACAGATCGGGCACCTCTCATCTTTCGGCGACGGCCACTCTGCGGCTCGTGATCTCCTCGAGGCAGGTAGTGTCGTGGCACAGGTACGGAGCCCGCTTCGTGACGAGGCGAGGAGGATCGACATGGGACTCATGGACAAGGTCAAGTCGCAGGCCACTCAGCTGGCCGAGAAGGCTCAACAGGCCGGACAGGCGGGTCAGGCGAAGCTGGCGGAGATGCAGGCGAAGAAGAAGGCCGATGCCATGCTCCTCGAGCTTGGTGGGATCGTTTACAGCGAGAGGACCGGACGTGCGGACGCCGCCGCCGGCACGCGTGCTGGGGAGCTGGTGGACCTGCTCCAGAAGCATGAAGCGGCACATGGCGCGGTCACGGTTACGTCGGCGAACGCCGCCATCGCAGATGCGACGGGCGTGGTGGACCCTACAGCGACGTCACCCGCGCCGGCGAGCGCGCCGCCTACGTCGTCCGCAGGCCCGATCCCACAGGCGAAGTACGAACCCGAGGAGAGCTGAGGGTCCGAGCGGCGACCCTCCGAAGCATGCCGGACCATTTCTGAGGTTGCGTCGGGTTCTGGGCTCGTGCGCGCTTGCCCCCAGGCAGCTTCAGCATGCCTTGCACGAGTTCTGGTTCAGGTTCGGGGCTGCAACGAGGTGATCTGCCAGGAGCCGGCCTCGCGGTAGGTGATGGTGCCGATCGGCGAGCTGCTTTTGATCGTTATGTGCCGGTCCATTCGCACGGGGAGGCCAGAGGCCGCCGTGAACCACCAGTCCTCGATGATCGAGCCCCTCTGTCCACCTTTGAGCGTGATCCGCTGGAGCTCGTGGACGGTAGGTACGACCGATCGTCCGATCCGCAAGGCGACGACCCCTTCGATGCGCGCGGTCGTTGCAGCGCTGCTGCGCCCGGGCGCGGCCGTGTTGGTGCCAGTGCAGGACCACTCGAGCGCGTAAGGTCCGAATACTCGATGCGCTCTTTGGGCGGCGGGCTCGTACTCGTGGATCGGACTGCCGAACCGGTCGCAGAACCGGGGGAGTCCCTGCTCAATGGCGCGATCGGATATTCGGGCAGTGCAAGTGTCATCCACGAGTACGAACTGGCTGCGTGAGGCCCACGGATGAGGTTCTCGGCACCCACAAGTACGGGACAAAGAACCCTACGACAGGGAACCATGCCTGGCTGTCCCGTCCTCAACTGGACGCGCGCGAAATCCCTAGTCGCCGTACCGATCGATCATTGGCACCCCACAGCGCCCGGATGAGGTGATCGGCACCCACAGGGCATATCTACACCTATCGGATGGTCTCAACTTGGCCGCGATGAGCTTCCCTAGAGAGCGTCGCCAAGCCGCCGTCGTGCCGATTCCGCCCCGGATCCTCGCGACAACGCCCGCACTCCCTGATCGGGAAAGCGGGCGTTGTTCCTTGGCTGTTCGCGCCTCGGAACGTGTGGACCGGAACCCTCGGTACGGCTCAAAATGCCGTGATTTTCACGACTGGACCCAGCAAGACCCTGCCAGGTCAATTGTCGTCAGTTTGCTTCGAGGTTCAGCCCCGCTCGGGCAACGTAAGGTCACCCAATGATCCAGCATCGGGGAGGCGCTCTGCACAGATCCAACCGACCAGGTGCCTCACCTCCTTCGGTACAACAACCTTCTTCTACAACTATGGACCTTTCGTGTCCGCAGCGATAGGTCTAAAACGAAAGTAACGAAAGTAACGGCGCCCACAGGGCCCTCACGACCGGGGGACAAGGGACGACAACGTGAAGTTGCCCATCCCCGTGAGCGTCGAGCTCCCCAGGGCAGTAGGGCTCGTGACCGTTGTCTTCCACGTCCCGCGCACGGGAAGCCCGTCGACCGTCGAGAACCATGTGTCGGCGATGTTGTAGCCCGTCTGTCCCCCGCTGAAGTGCGCCACCTCGTGGAAGTGCAGCGTGACGACCTCGGTACCGGCGATCTTGAGCGTCTGCGGGCCCACGTACTCGTTCGTGCCCACCATGGTGACTACTCCCGTGCTAATAGGGTTGTTGGTACCCTTGCACGAGAACGAGTATTGCGTCCCGATGTGCAGCACCGCCGGGATGGCGACCTCTTGCTGGTCGCACGTATAGGTCGCGGTGTCGGCGATCACGAACGCCACGAAGTTCCACCGGTACCACCCGGCCCGCTCGACCTCCACGAGGTCACCGTTGCGCGGGCAGTAAGTCGAGCTCTGCCAGTGGCTGTCGCTGTAGTCGAGCCGCAGGATCCAGCAGCCGTCGGGGCGGTAGGTAACCGTGCCGGGGATCGTCGGCCCTTCCACCTGCGACTTGGGCGGGAACGACACGTGCTCGGCCGCTGCACCCCGGTAGGCGTACACACCCTCGTGCGGCCGCAGCTGCCCGGGGTCCATGACCCTGCCCGTCGCGCCGGAGCGGAACCGCTGGTATGCGGTCGCACTCGACAGCTCGTGTGGTCTGGTGTGGTTCCACTCGTAGACGAACGCGCCCGCGCCTCCCGCCAGCACCGTGACCACCACCGCGGTGACGATCAGCGCCACGCGGTGCCTGCGGCGGAAGGGTGCCGCCCCCCGAGCACCGTTGCCTGCACCGCCCGCACCGCCCCGGCCTGCACGGGCACCCGCGGCTGGAGGGTGCAGCGGCAGAGTGATGAAGACCGACTCCGACGGTGCCACGGCGTCGGGCGTGCGGTCGGGGGTCCCGGTCACAGGGCCGGGACCCCCATGCGAGTCGGTCCGCGACGCAGCAGGTTGAACAAGCCCCGGGCCACCGGGTGAGGACGCTCGGCGCGCAGTCGGTCGAGCGCCGACTGCATGACCTGTCCGATCTCGTCGTAGCAGGCGGTGACGACGGCGTCATCTTCCCCCGCCTCGGGCCCGCATGCTGTCCAGTCGACGGGGGGCAGGGATTTCACCGTGATCGCCGCCGGCATGGGAAGCGGTGGCGCCAGGATCCCCTGCGACCGGCGTCGATCTGCGTCACTGATCGTGCGCCCGACATGCACAGCAATGGCCTTCCCCCGCGCTCGTTTCTCTCGTTGTCGCGCCCGTACGGACCCGGGAGAAAGAGCAGTTTGTCCCAAAGATCCACAGCAACGCTACTTTCGGGGCGGGTTCGCATCCCGGCGCCCGGCGACGGCTCACCGCCCCAGCACGTACAGGCCTCATCCACGAGTACGAATTGGCCGCGTGAGCCCCGGGGCGACGTATTCGGCAACCACACTTTGGCGATGACCGTCTTGTCGAGGCGAAGAACGCCACCTCCACGATGGGGAGTCTACGGGCGCGCGATGGAGCGCCCGGGGGTGTCACCGCCCAACGAGCAATTGGCGTACCGCCGATTCAGCCTCGCCGATCACTAGCACCAGCACCTCGTCGCCCGTGCTCAACATCGTGTCGCCGCGGGGGACGACGAGGCGGTCGTTGCGCACGACGGCCACCACGGTGGCGTCGCGCGGCAGGTCGAGGTCGGAGATCTTCACACCGTCGGCGGGGGAACCTTCGGCAAGCGTCACCTCCACCAGGTTGGCGGCGCCACCCTCGAACTGCAGTAGGCGCACGAGCGAGCCGACCGACACCGCCTCCTCCACCAGCGCGGTGATGAGCTGGGGTGTGGAGACCGAGACGTCCACGCCCCACGACTCGTTGAACAACCACTGGTTGTTCGGGTTGTTGACACGCGCGACCACCCGGGGGACGGCGAACTCCTGCTTGGACAGCAACGAGATGACGAGATTGTCCTCGTNNTCGTCGTCGCCGGTTGCGGCCACCACCACATCGACGTCTGCCATCCCTGCCGCGACAAGCGAGCTCACCTCGCAGGCGTCGGCTGCCACGAGGTGTACGTCGAGCTCAGGGCGCAGCTGATCCGCGACGTCCGAGTCCTTCTCGATGAGAAGCACGTCATGGCCGTAGGTCCGAAGGTCCCTGGCTATCGAGGTGCCGACATTCCCGGCGCCGGCAACCGCAACCTTCACTGCCGGCCTCCAGGCGCGCGCTGCTCGGCCGAGGGTGCCACGTCACCCAGGCGCGTAGTGCCCGAAAACCCGATGCGCTCTTTAGGCGGCGGGCTCGTACTCGTGG
>PLIG01000028.1 GCA_003139255.1 Acidimicrobiaceae bacterium
CTGCGACACGTTCCCGGACGCCAAGGCCGCCCGGATGTCCTGCACCGTCCCCGCCCCCGGCCCGGTGCTGTTCATGCGCGGACTCCGCTGGACGAACGTCCCGTGGACCGGTACCTGGAACGCCGGTGAGCCCCGGGTATGCCCCGAGAATCCAGACGGCTTCCCGTGGCCCACCATAGGGACGGCGTTCGACTACCAGCTGCGGTTCTTGCTCGGTGAGAAGCGCCTCGATCGGCTCNNGCTCTCTACTGGGGAACCTTCAACGGCCTCCCCCTGGGCTACGTCGAGCTCACCGAGCGCTTCGCCGCGATGAAGCGCGCTAGCCGGACATGGGCCTCCCCAACCACTCCGGAGGGCCGACGGGAGCTGGCACAGCTCGGCTACGTCCTGGCCCTCTACGAGCAGTGCTTCCGGGGGCCGATGAGTGACACCTGGCCGCTGCTGAAGCTGGGCATGCGTGCACCGCTCAAGAAGATCCTGGCCTCGATCCGTGACGACGCCCTCGAGGACCTCACCGAGCTCACCCAACTCCTCGTGGAGACGCAGCCCGACCTGGTGGCATCGACCCACCGGATCTTCAATCCCACGTTCAGTGCGAGCATCGATCTCGGCGGTGCCGACGCCGACCTGGTCGTCGACGGACGACTCCTCGACATCAAGACCAAACTGCACGGCGACATCCGACGGGTCGACCTCTGGCAGCTCTTGGGGTACGCCCTGGGTGACTACGACGATGCGCACGACATCACCGAGGTCGGCCTCTACTTCTCCCGCCAAGGCGTCCAGGTCGCCTGGGGCATCGACACGCTTATGGAGCTGATGTCCGGTGCCCCCCAGGACNNGCTTCCGGGAGACCGTGGAGGGGTTGCAAGCTGCACGCATCGCCGATCGCGAGGCGCGCCGAGCCGCCCAGCGTGCGGCCTACGAGGCGGGGGTGGCCGCCGGGCTGATCAAGCCGATCGACGTCGGCCCCTTCGTATTCACCCGGGACAAGTCCACCGAGGCAATCAGGCGCTCCCTTACCTTCCGACCGCTGGTCTCGGGAAAGGGTAAGTGGCACGTCGCCTACGCCGACAACCGCTATGTCCGCCGTCACGCCGGGCTCGCTGCCCCGGACGCGACGCCGTCCTGTGGTGCCAGAGGTGTGCTCGACGTCTCGGCGAAGCCTGTTAGGCCCAAGGTCGGGTCAATGCGGGGTGACTGGCCTGAGGTGCTGTGCAGCAGGTGCCTCGACATGACCGGGAAGTACTTCTACGTCGACACCCGGAACAAGGAGCCCGTCGTCGGTCCTCGCGATCGGTGGCGCTTCCATGAGCCCGCCAAGCGGGGACAGCGGTGGCACATCACGAGGTCCGACTTCTACTCGCAGGATGTGGTCCGTGGTGGGGATATGACCGGCGTATGCAACGCCTACGGGGATCTGGAGCCGGGTGGTGAGATCATCCCAGTCAACGAGATCAACGAAGACGACCCGCGGTTCTGCCGCCACTGCCTCCGGATGGTCGCATTCGGAGGGTATGCGCAGTAGTGGATGCGGCCTGTCCAGGCACGTTCACGATCGACATGGGTCCTTCGGCACATCCCCGAAGTAGGTTCCGCGTGGAACACTTGGTCTCAAGGCGGAGCACGAGGACAGCAATGGACACCACAGAGCCGGTACCAGCGGTGCCACCGCTTCCGACGGGGTATCCCGCCGAGCCGGCGGGACCGTCCGGACCGGCACCCACCAAGAAGCACTGGTATGCCAAGAAGGCCGTCTGGATCCCCGTTGTGGTCGTCGTCCTAGTGGCTGCGCTCACCGGCGTGCTGCTCGTGGCGCAATCCTCACAGAACCCGAGCACGACGGCCGGCTCGCCGGGGGCCACCACCGTGCCCGGACAGGGCGCGGTTGGGACGGGGTACCTGGCTCATGCCTCCAATGGGGTCATCTTCATCCAGTGGACCCAGAGCGGCACNNGACCAAGACCATCAACGTCACCGGCCAGCTCCAGGGCTCCACCATCACACTCAGCTTCAACGGCGGCACCGAGGTGTTCGGGACGCTGTCCGACGGGTCGTTCACGGTGAACTTCCCCCAGTCGGACGGTTCACTGGGCCCGGTGACGTTCACCTCGGCGACTGCCTCCGACTTCAACCAAGCACTGTCGGCTCTCCAAGGGAACACCGGTGCGCAGAACAGCCAAGCAGCAGCAGCCAACCAGCTGGCGGCCGAACAGCAGAACATCGACAAGGCCGCGTCCGCGGTGGCCGGCGGCATCACCGGACTCCAGAGCGACGCTGCCTCCATGAACGCCAGCCTCGGGGCCTTCACCCAGAGCCTCGCCCAGCAACAGACCGACCTTGGTACCGAGGCCAAGCTCGAGAGCCAGGTCATCGCCGAGTCCCAGAACGGCACCGCGAACGAGCAGGTCTGCTCCGAGTCGGACACCGTCGCCTCCGACGGTGACACCGTGGACTCCGACGGCGACACGGTCTCCTCCGACGCCGACACCACCGAGGGCGATGTAGGCGACGTGCGCACCGACATCGCCGACCTCCAGAATGCCTCCGCCAGTCTGCAGGCGGCCCAAGCCGCCCTGCCCACCTATACCGACGGCGCACCTACCCTGTCCGCCGTGAACCAGGCCATCGCTTCCGCTCAGAAGGCCGTCACGACAGTGCTGGGCACGGCCAACGCTGACATCGCTCAGGCCAACAGCTACGAGACCCAGGGCTATCAGGACGCCCAGGCCGCCGCCAACGCCGGCAGTTGCTCCGGGCCGTCCCAGCCCGAGACCCAGCCGACCATCGCCTAGGACGTCCACTCGCGCCATGGACGGTTCCCTTCGAGTGGCCTACGTCGCCGTCGACGTCGAGTCGACCGGCTTCCAACCCGGTCGTGACTACATCTACGAGGTGGCGGTCGTCTCCTATGCCGATGACGGTCGGGAGCTCGACTGCTACCAGAGTGTGTGCCGGCCCGGCGGCGACGAGCTGTCTCCCCGGCTCCGCTCACTGGCTGCGGCACCCCGCTTCGCAGAGATCGCCGGAGACGTGGTCGCNNCTTCGGCGCAGGTCTCCCGGACGTGCCGGCTATCGACACCTTGGACCTGGTCCGGGGACTCCGGATCGATACACCGGACCGGGAGCTGGCGACGGTGTGCCAGGTAGTGGGGGTCACCGGCACCGACTTCCACACGGCCGCCGGCGACGCCCGGACCGCTGCTGAACTCTTCTTCGCACTGCGGCGCCAAGTCCTGGAGGCACCGGCGCATGGCGCCGCAGTCCTCGAGCCCCGGTGGTTCCTCGGAGGAGCGGCGGACTGGCCCTACCTCGAACGGGGCACCACGCCGGTGCGCCGCGACCTCACGGCACTGCCTCCAGCTCCCCGCCCTGTCGATCCAGACCGCTTCACGCGGGGCCAGCAACCCGAGGTCGACGTGCTCAGCCCTGCCCTGCGGCGGCAGGATCTCCGAGAGAAGGTCGCTCGGCTGCGTGTGGCTCTCACCAGGCGCCGGATCGACGACGCCGGCGGCCCCGAGGCCCTCCCCCCGGAGATGGGAGTGCTGCTTCCGACCCTCGATGGCCCCGACCTAGCCGCTGCCGTCGAGGCCGCGTCCACGGTCAGCGACTGGCTGGACGACCCGACCGGCGAACTCGGACCCGCTCGACGTGATCTCCGTGTCGGGCACTTCACCGGGCCGGCCGGGATCGCCCGCCTCCAGACCATCCGCGACGTGTTCGTGCGCTCCGGCGAGGAGGGGCGCTACGAGGTCACCCTCCAGCTGGCCCGCCTGAAGCGGTACGACCCGGCCTATGACCTGGCCGCGGTGGGCGACACCTACCGGGCAGCCTTCGACCTGGCGCTCGAAGAGGATGACGAACAAGGTGTCGACGAAGAAGACGAAGATGAAGATGAAGACGCCCGTGCTGCCGACGTGTTGGACGAGTGGGTGGGATACCTCCAGGACGTGGGCACGATCGACGATGTGCTGACCGTCATGCGGCAGTTCCCGGAGCCACGGTGGGGCTGGGCGAACTGGTCGCTCGCCGGCTGTGTCNNCTGCCGACTACTGCGCAGAGTCGGGCTACGCAGACTCCGGGGCCGACGTGATGGCCGAGTGGGCCCAGGCGCTCGAGGCCGATCACCATCCCGACGAGGCCGTGGCTGTCTGCGAGCAGGCCTGGGACCGCGGGTGGGCCAATGAGGCACTGGCCAACCGGCACAGCCTGATCCTCGAGCGCATGAAGCGATACGGCGACGCGGTGGCCATCTGTGACCGCTGGCTGGAAAGCTCTCCGGGTTCCGCCCAGATCGNNGGATGGCGGATCCAGGACGGTGAAGTGCAGGCAGATTCGTCCCACCAACCGCACCACTCGTCTCCGCGTCGGCACACGTCGACCCGCGCGTGACCGGGCCCGATCGTGTGCCCACTTCACCGAGTTGCTGAGCCCTCCAGTCGAGGGACTACCTGACGTCATCGTTGTTGCATCGCGGACGGCGATGCAGGTGGCCGCCGGAAGCGCCCTGGTCGGCGGGCCAGGTTCGCACTGGCTGGGGCTATGTTGCCGCACTCTCCGCGAAGTCTGGATTGTGGCGCACCCTCCGCTGCGTCACACCTCACTGCCAGACTGGAGTGGTGCCTAAGCCTGGATCCACCGA
>PLIG01000120.1 GCA_003139255.1 Acidimicrobiaceae bacterium
CCGACGCTCGCTCGGACACTTCGGTCCACCAACGCCATCGAGTCGATGATCGAGATCAGCCGCGACCACTCCCGCAACGTGAAGCGCTGGGAGAGTGGTGAGATGGTCCTGCGCTGGTGCGCGGCGGGGATGCTCGAGGCGAAGGAGCAGTTCCGACGCGTGAACGGGCATATGCATCTGACGCAGCTGCGCGCCGCACTGGACAAGCACGTCGCGGAGACCGTCACACCTCGTCGTTACACTGCAAAGAAGGAGGTGGCCGCGTAGCTCAACACCTTGGGGCCGTCACCAAAGTTCCACGCTGAACGGGACATCCTCAGACGCGGCGCTGGTTCCATGACCGAGGAAGGTGGCACACGATGAGTGAAAAGACTGATCAGGTAAAGGGCAAAGCCAAAGAGGCCGTCGGACGCCTCACCGGGAATAAGGACCTCGAATCCGAAGGCAAGGCCGATTGTCGTGCCGGTGAGGCCAAGGAGAAGCTCAGCGACGCGAAGGGCAAGGTCGAAGAGGTGATCGACAAAGCTGAGAGCAAGGTCGAAGAGGTGGTCGACAAAGGCAAGGACGCGTCGCATCAGAAGTAGCAGGCGGATTGTCTGCAACTACGTCGCCGCAAGCAGCCTTGTCCGCGCCTTCCGATGCGACGGACTGTCGGCCCGAACCGGTGACTCGATAGCTAACAAACGGGTCGTGGAGGTTCCATGATTATCTTCGGCATAGTCCTTCTGATTATTGGGTTCGTCATGGGGATCGCCATTGTTTGGACGATCGGAGTGATCGTGCTCGTGGTCGGCCTGATCCTCTGGCTCCTCGGGGCACTGGGCCACGCCGTAGGAGGCCGAAAGCATTACTTCTGACTTGTTAGGTAGGTTCTTGGCTGGTCTCGTAGTTCTGATCGTCCAGTGCCTGGTGGATGACGACGTACTGTCGGGGCGGAGAGGCCGTAGGCATGAGGCCGCCCCAGGTTGACCGCTCGCAACTGCCGGTTCTGCGCTACCACCTGGCGTCGGTGGTGACGGCCCAAGCCGCCCGGTCACGCTCCGGCTACGACGCCACCAGCCCCGTCAGGGCTTAAGTCGGGTGCTTGTCGAGGTTGTGCCGAGTCCTGTCGTACCGTCGTGTCGTTCTTGGGTCGGCGCGCCCTGCGGCATCTTGCATGTCTCGGAGGCTGGCTCCGGCATCCCGTTAGTTCCGTCGATGGTGGGCGCGACCGTCTCGGTCGGACAAGCCGGTAACAGTCATCAGCACCGTCATAAACACGAAGAACGTCCAGGGGACCATCACACCGGTTATCAAGTACGCCAGCAGGGCAAGGACCCACAGTGCCAGGAGGGTAAGGGCCACTCGACCCAAGGTTGAGGAGAACAGTCTCCGAGCTGCCCGCCGACACTCTCCGTAACCATGCGGGTTCGAGCACATCGTCCACGGCGCGGCGCAGGTGCTCCTCGGAGATGGCCATAGTGCCTCCCTAACATCCTTTGTACGCCTCCAGCCCGACTATGGCCATCTCCTTGAGATGTAACCCTCGGCGCTGGCCCATGAACTGGACTACCCGCGTCGAGACCTCCTCGTCGAAGGTCCCACCTGGGATTTTCGTAGACCGTTCGGCCTGGATAGGCGACGCATTAGACTAGAGTCCAGTTGATGACCAAAGCAGCCGTGTGGGCGCGGGTCAGTACCGCCGACCAGCACACAGCGAATCAGCTCGACCAACTACGAGCGTGGGCGAAGCGGCGCGGGCTACAGGTCGTAGCGGAGTTCAGCACGGAGGATTCCGCCTGGGTCACGGCCACCATTAGAAATGGCAAGGGCGCTGAGTTCGACAAGGCACGAGCCGACCTGCTGAACGGTGCCCGGCTCGGGCACTACCAGGTCATCCTGATCTGGGCCATCGACCGACTGTCGCGGAAGGGCATCGAGGACACCCTCGCCGTGATGCGTCAGCTCTATGAGCACGGCTGCGATATCTGGTCGCATCAGGAACCCTGGCTTGTTACGTCCGAGCCCCACATGCGGGAGCTGCTCGTGAGCTTCATGGCGTGGGTTGCTGAGCAGGAGTCGCGGCGGCGTAGCGAGCGCATCAAGGCTGGACTGGCGCGACGCAGGGCCGAGGGTAAGCCGGTCGGGGGAGCCGTCTCGAAGCGGGGCGCTGATCGCAAGCCCCGTCGTACCGAGGGGTACAGACAGGCGTGGGCTCGACGTAAAGCGGTCCAAGGCTCACGGTCGTAGCCGCCGTAGCCTCAAGAACCTCCGTGACGCTTTGCGCGCTGTCCTCGACGATGGGCCTGACCGGTAGGAGCCGCTGCGCGGGAACGTTCCGTCGTGTACGAGCGTCCAAATCGGTGTAGATCGAACTCGGAGGTCGGCGTTGCCCAGTCGATGGTTGTGGGTCACCCCAGCGGCGATGGCGGCTGCCCTGTCATTGTCCGGTTGCAGCAGCGGGTCAGGGGTGATTCAGGGCCACGTTCTCGTCTTCTCTCCGGTTCCAACTCCTCCTGGTTCGACGGCCACAACCACTCTGCCCATCGCTCGTTTCACGTCCACGGTCGAGGCCAAGAGGGGTGGCCGTGTGGTCGCGCGCGAACGGATACCCCCTGGACGACAGTTTCGGTTCACACTGCCATCAGGCCCGTATGACCTGACTGCTTTCGGTGCCTACAACTGCGGAGCGTCGGCCACGGTGAGCGCTGGGGAGACCGAGAACGTCGACGTTCGATGTGTCGAGCCATGAAGCGGGGCTTGGTATGGCTGGCGCTGTAATCGACCCCGGCCCCAATGGTCCGATCACTCAGGGGAAGCAGTTCGCACCGTGTCTCACGATCAACGGCCTCACCGTCTGTCCAACCACGACGGACAACTTCGGTGTGCTCGTCCTTTCAATCCACGTACCGGATAAGAGTGTTCCTGTAGCCGTGGAGATTGGGCTAGGCGATTCGGGGACGGCAGCGCGGACGATCCTGCACTCTCTCCAGACCACACGGCACTGACCTTCGCGTGATTCTGATTCCATTCCTCCGATCCCCTAAGGGGGGGTGTCGGAATCGGAAATCGGAACCGATTCCCGAAAGTCACAGAATCGATTCGGAATCATGGGATCAACTGGCCAGGTCAATGCACCACCGTCCTGCGACGTGAAGGAGAATAGAGACAGTCAGAGGGGGAGGTCGAATGCGAGTTCGGGGGAGGTCCACCGCGTGGCTTGCGGTTGCAGCTCTGTTGGTGCTGGCAGGCGGGAGTGCCGCAGAGAGTGTCGCCACATCTCCTGGCACGCTCGCAGGTTCCCAGTCAGCGATCTCACCGACCCCGTCGGAGCGAGGAGGATCGTCGAGCATCGGGCCGCTGTATTCCCCACCGGCACCATGTCAACCCGAAGTGGCTCCCGGCACCTATAGCGAGTCCCAGCTCATGGCGATCCGCGACCAGATCGAGGCCGAACTCACCCCCATGAACGAGCTTGGCATCGGGATCGGGGAATCGACAGTGGAGCTGGAACTAGCGCCCGGACAAGAGGCACTGGCAGCCCAAATCCGCAGCAGGTTCGACAACGAGGTGAGCATCAGTGTTGGTCTCACGAATTACTGCGGAATGCCAGGTCGCAGTCCGGTGTGCTCGTCGATGCCCACCGCGACACCACTTCCTTCGGGATTGGATCTCAGCCTCACGCTCGCTCGGCCTACGGTGAGGTCAGGAGACTTCGGTAAGGCCGCGCTCGTCGTCTACAACAACGGCCCAGGTGTGTTCGGGATGGACACCGGCGAGCCGCTGGTAGCGCAGCTCGTGAGACCCGGCACTAGACGAGTGGTCGGCACGCTCGGCATTCCCACGGCTGGAATCGGCTACGGCGTTCCATTGAATCTGGGCCAGAGTGAAACGATCCCGGTCCTCTTCGGGACAGCGCGATGTGACGGTGGTATTGGATCAGCGATGCCGCCTGGCCTCTATGCCGTACTTGTGTACATACACCCCGAGGGTGGAGCCGGACCTTTCTACTATGCCCCTCAGGTCCTACTTCTCGTGAATCGCTGAAGCGTCGATCTCGGGTGATCGAACACCGCTTCGGGCACGACCTCTGTGCGCGGGTCGCGCAGTCCGAGCCTGACAGCGAAGTCGAAAGCCTGCACGAACGGGGTGGGCAACTTACGCTTCCGGCATGACCGATCAACCCGTTCCCGTCGGAGCAGTCTCGGACGAGGAGGATGATGCACCACCTCGCTCACCTTGGGAGCTGCCTGAGATAGTGGCAGTGGCCGTGCTGGTCGCCTTCGCCCTGCTCGTCGTGGGCGGATTGGTGACTGGAATACTGGCAGGTACGGCACAGAATGGGCCTTCTCCGGGGAACCAGCTCATTGGGCTGTCACTCCAGTACGGCACCGAGTGGGCAGAACCCTTGCTCGCGGTCGTCCTGCTCGCTGTGCTCGGGTTGTGCTGGTGGCAGTTCCAGACGTGGGCTGACGTCACCGAGACGACCAGTGACGACGAGCAAGCCTTCGATGCACAAGGCCACATCCATCGTGCGCGCCAGATCACAATCTGGACGCAGGCGGCTCTGGGTCTTACGGCATTAGGCTCGGTTGCGCTCTTCGCCGGGGGCGTCCTGAGCGCCACGGGATATTCGCAGGTCGCCTGGTCTCACGACTTCTACGAGGGCGCTAGTGCTCTCGCCGTCATTGTGCTCGCGGGCGTCGGACTGTTCGTGGGGAAAAGACTGGGCCAGCAATATGCGCCGGTCAGCCCCGATGAAGAGGCAGCCGAGTAGCACTTGGGCTCGGCTCACAGTCAGGGCTCACACTCGCGGTTACTTCCTTGCTCGACTTGATTGTGTCGAGCGAAGGTTCCAGGGATCGACCTGGGGACCTTGGTGAAGGGGCTACAGCTAGTACAGGGAGAGCGCCAGGCTTGATTGAGCATAAGAGCGGAGACTTGTTACTTATGCTTCTTATAGCGGTGATGCTGCTTGCGCGTCGGTGGCCTGTCTATTCCGTCAGTTCCCGTGTCGAACTGTTTGTCGGCCATCACATTCAATAGAGGTCGATCTTGCTCGGGTAACTGCAATCGCATGACGCGGTCAAGATCGTCAGGATGGCAGTAGATTTCGGCGCTAGCGCTCAATGCGATTGCTTGGTTGACGCTATCAAGCGTGGCGTGTGCTGGAGCATTGACGAACCGTTCGGTTCGATTCGGATCGCTGTGTAGCACGAAGGCTGTGCTGCGGTTGATTGGAAGCCAGAGTTCATCCGCATTTATGATACCAACTCCCCTAAAGGGTCGCCGATGCTCTGGTGCTTGGTAAAGGACTAGCGGACAATCCGACAAAATGAGGCCCCGCTCGGGGAAGCGAACTGCGGTGAGTCGCCGTCGTAGAAGGTGGGGATACATCGCCGTACCCGAATCGAGCATGAGCCTTATGAACTCGTTCTGGTGCGGCGTCATCTCAAACTGATCGAGATGGTTTGCGGCGCGCACGAGGTCGTTGACTTCATCGTTCGTTGGTTCCCGTTCCAGGGTTGTGCGAAGCCAAGTTCGTGCCGCATTGGGATCGCGTTTGAGTGTTAGGTCGAGTTTGTAAGTCTGGTCGAACAACGCTTCCATCGTTCGCCGAGTAGATGGGTTGCGCACCGCCAAGAATGCAATCCATGTTGCGAGTGCTGCTCGGTCGGCAGCCTGCGGAATGATTCCAAAGTCAATAATGTGTAGGGCTCGCGCACCTAATCCGTCAATCTCAGCAAGCACCTTCTCAACGGCAACAGTTTCACCTACCTCTTCGTCGATATGGGTGTAGAGGTCCTTCCAGACGGCGATGTCAGAAGTGTGTAGGGACTTTGAACGACCGTCGGAGACTTTCACGACCGTCAGATGCTCGTTAGCATCACTGAACCGCTTGAGGAAAAACTCGGGAATGAAGTGATGCCGTCTCGGGTCGTGGGGCGATAAGGGTTTGCGGACTCTGGAAATGAAAGCGTCAATCTGTGCCTGCTCCTTTGGGGTTGGAGGCGGCTTCTGCTGCATCATCGCCTCGTAGGCGTCGATTCCCTCGGGGTCCTCCAGGTTCAGAACTTCGTCGGGCACGACACCACGATATGACCGCGCAAACTATTGAGCTGTCGATGCCCTGCTCCTACCGACCTTTGGATGACGAGTCGGAGCCACTCGCCGTCTTCCTCGTCCAGCCTCTCGCAGCCAGCAAAGGTCGCGCCTCGGAGTTCGCGTGTCGTCGACCATGTCGCCGGTCGGCCAGTTGTCACCTGAGTCGTCGTCGGAACCCACGTATGGGTCGAGGGGCGAATCAGCATCGTCCAGTTGGGCACTTGTCTTGCTCGCGGTCCTGTCGCGACCAGCGCTCAGGGCGACTGCTCAGTGTCCCCGTCGCTCAAGTGCGCTACGAGGCGGATAGGTGGTTGGGCCGGTCGACGGTGGGTACTGATACCCGCTCCACGTCGGCCCCGAGTACGGCCCAGGCCATGGCGGACCGGGGACGTAGTGGCGTCGGTTCCAGCGTCGCCACACGAACGCAGCGACGACCAGGTCGAGTCCCGTCACCGGACGGGTAGCAGCTCGCCAGATCGCTCGGAGCACCACAACGCCGAGGACCAGGGTGAGGAACAGCCCGATCACAGCAACGGCAGCGAGCTGTTTGCCACCACCGGCTGCCACCACGGGGGGTCGCGTCGAACCTAGGGGTCTCGATGGCCACCCTCTATCGCTGGGTCCCTGCCACCGATCGTCGGTAGCGTCCTTTCCACGAGCTTCCGTTGCTCACTGAGTGGTAGGAGGAGCTGCCGCTGGCACGGGCTCGGTTTGCGTCAGAATCGTTTTGAAAGTTCGCCCGGTCCTGCGGCGATACACAATCTCGAACAAGAAGCTCCCCGCCAGCG